>CAZQRD010000033.1:0-8831 GCA_964595535.1 uncultured Flavobacteriaceae bacterium
ATTTAATTTGCACTTCAGATCTGGGATCATTTCCTTGTCCACCTGGATTAATAATAACACTTGGCATTCTTTTGTTACCAAAGCCTTGAGAGTATGCAGGGTCTCCATTAGGATCAATAGTGGTTCCGTCTGCTAATGATAAGACACCATTTACAGCAACACCGGTAACCGCTACAGCAGTATTATTATCTATTTCAGATTGTTCAATCCAATAGTAATTTTCTCTGCTTGGAATAACATATTTAGGGCCACTCATGTCAGTTAGTTCATCTGTAAATTTCATTCCAGTACTATATGGTGAAATACCTTCGTCATTTTTCCTTCCATTTGCAGAGGCCATTCCTTCATCTTCTTCCCATTGTACAAAACCATCATCACAAGCTTGAGCTAATGCATGTCTGTCACGTTTCCAGTGCCAGAAGTCAGCTAATTCACCTTGATTTTTCATGTAGTGTCTGGTAACTTTTTCTCCTGATTGAGGGTCAGCTAAATCACCATGACATGTAACTGTACAAGTACCACCGGCAAATCCTTCTGGACTTCCAATAGGGAACATCATACCAAATTTATCTTCATAAAATTTATCATTTTTATGATTGGCATATTTGTTTTCTTGTTTCCATTTGCTGGATACAGCATCAAAATACCAAGATTGCCTGTCTCTACTGTCAGTTTCATCATCCCATTCAAATAAGAGGTATAAGTATTCATCATCATGGCCTCCTCTTAAAGAGTATTTATAACCTTCTCCGGTATACGGGTCAAAAAGATCAGTAGGTTCTAAAGAGGTGTCTCCATTACTTGAGCCGTTGAGTGTGATTATTCTATCACCAGCGCTAAACACTGAGGCAGTAGTTTTAAGAGGTCTTGCTTCAGACCATACGTCATCAATTTCTCCATCAAATTCAGGCGCCGTAGAGAATTTTTTTACCAATAATTCGTCTGAACTGAACTCAGGCCCTTCTCCAGTACCATTACCATCATCTACACAAATCGGGTCATTGTCGTGTGTACAGTTGGCAAATAACATTATAGTAGCAAATGCTAATAAAAAGCTTTTATTAATTGTTTTCATCCTTGTAAATTTTACATTAGTAATCTTTCTCTGGTCAATTATAAGCCAAAGACATCAAATATTTTTGATCAAACTTTGATCTAATTAGCGCTTAAGGCTTCTAAGGAATTCTTGATAAGCGCTTTGGCATATTTTGGGTTATGCACACCTTCACTCGAATCTTCGTATACATATAGATAATTCCAGGCTGCTTCAGCTGTGAGTATAGGAAAGGTTCCTGTAAGAGGATGGACTTCGCCTAATTCATCTTTATGAAGTATACCTTCTTCTTCAAGCAGTGCTAAAAGTGCCTCCATATCTTCTTCTAATCCTGCTACACCCTCAGGTATGCCACTAGTATGACATTGCGTACAAGAAGTAGGGGTTGGGAACCAGGTATGGTTACCATCAGTTTCACCGGAAGTTTCGCCCATATGGCAACTGGTACAAGATGAACCGGTTCTGTGTACTGCAGAGGCAATGTCAGGATATTCAACTGAACCTGCTATTTGCATTCCTTCGATTCCTTCTAGCATAGTGGTTTGTGGCCCGTGGTGTGGTCCCCAATGTGTGCTAGTCTGGTCATACATTCCCATTCCATTGTCAATAGGGCCAGAACTTCTTGGTTGGTGACAGTAAGCACAAGCGTTGCTTGTTCCAGCATAATCAATGGTATAATCAGGTTTAACGATCAGATTAGTAGGAGCAATATCTCTTAAAGCGTAGTCAAATCCATCGTTTTCAAAGTCAAAGGTTGAATGCTTATCATGACAAGTAGTGCATGAAATAGCAGTAAATTCTGGATAACCACCTTCAGGTGGAGCAGCCCCCGTTGTATGATCAATATAACCTTCATTGGAATGACATGTGGCACAATCAGATCCGAAGCCTGAGAAAAAAACGGCATCACCTTTTGCATGCCCTGAAAAGAGGTAAGAGGCGTGAACTGCTTCTGAGGTACTTACGTTATGACAGGCGGCACATTCTGTTGTTCCCGATGCACCGTCTAGACCGTCTGCGCCATCTGCACCATCTATTCCATCATCCCCGGCTCTTCCTGGAAGTGGTTCAGTGGTACAATTAACAAGGAGCAAACTTGCAGCAACAATTAATAAGAGATTTATAAGCTTGAATTTTTTCATGGTATTTGAAATTTACATGTTAAAATAATGTTAAGTAAAAATAAAATGATGTTAGATTATAATGCATGACAAATATCATATTTAAAAAAAAATAAGCCTTTGATAATCAATACTTTAATAAAAATAAATGACATTTATCATGGTTTCAATGTGACGTGTGTCACATAACACAGTTATATAAATGACTTTTTTATGATTCAAAACACCGCGAAAATAATATTCTCAATTATTGATTTCGTATGCTGAAATATTTGAAATGTTTTGATGGATTTTTTAGTACTTTTGCATCTTCGTTTAAACCAATTTCTTCCACATGAAAAAAGTTGTTAGTTTTTTATTTTCGACCCGCCTTACAGGTGTGTTATTTCTGGTTTTTGCTGGCGCCATGGCGCTGTCAACATTTATTGAGAATGATTATGGTACACAAACCGCAAAGGCCCTTGTTTATAATGCCTGGTGGTTTGAACTTGTGATGTTGTTACTCATGGTAAATTTTATAGGGAATATTAAGAAATATGATCTTTGGCACCGAAAGAAATTACCGGTGCTTATGTTTCACCTTTCTTTTATTTTAATCATTCTGGGAGCTGGTATTACCAGATATGTGAGCTACGAAGGAATCATGCCCATCTATGAGGGAGAGACCACTAATAAGATGCTTTCAGAAAAAGCTTATGTAGATATTCATATAGACGATGATGAGGAGCAGAAGTCTCCCATTTATGAACATTATCTGTTTGCCTCTACTTATGGGAACAGCAGTAATTTTATTTTTAATACTGCAAAATTTTTCAATTGGATAAGAGGGGGGAATGATTTTTCGATTAAAACCGACTTTAAAGGTGATCCTATAGAGGTGAACTATGTCAATTATATTCCAAATGCCTATGAAGAGTTTCAGGTAAATGAGAATGGGGAGATTTATTTAAAAATTGTAGAGTCTGGAGGTGGTGGAAGACATGAGCATTATATAAAAGCCGGTCAAACCATTAATATGCACAACTCTTTATTCTCTTTTGAGAACCCTACTGCGGGTGCGACAAATATTTTCACCGAAAATGACACCCTAAGGATACAAACTCCAAATGAAGGAGAGTATATGATCATGGCCAGCCAGACTCAGGGAAAGGTGGTTAAAGATTCTATTCAAACTTTTAACCTAAGGGCATTGTATCAATTGGGAGGAAACCAGTTTGTTATACCTGATCCACCTACTAAGGGAGAAATGGAGTTGGTATCCGGAAACAAAGATGAACATCAACGTGACATGCTGGAAGTAGAGGTGGTTACGAAAAACACAAAACAAAACATTCAATTGTTTGGAAGTGCCTTGCAGATTTCTCCTCCAAATGTATTTACTCAAGACGGATTGAATTTTCGATTGAAATATGGTTCCAAACAATTCCAGGTTCCATTTTCGATAAAACTGAGAGATTTTCAGTTGGAACGCTATCCCGGTTCTATGAGCCCTAAGTCTTATGCCAGCGAAATCACTGTAATTGACGGGGAAGAGGAATTTGATTTTAGAATATTTATGAACCACGTGCTAGACCACAGAGGATACCGATTTTTCCAATCGAGTTATAACGATCGTGGAGAGATAGAGCAGACTTTTTTATCGGTCAATTATGATCAGGCCGGAACCTGGACCTCATATGTTGGGTATTTCTTATTATTTCTAGGTTTAATTTTGATTGTTTTTGCAAAAGAAACCAGATTCGCCGGTTTGAGAAAAAATTTAAAGAAATTAAAGAAAAAGAAAGCTAAACTCGTTACCATACTACTTCTTATATCAGGGATGTCTTATGCGCAAACTGATCATGCGTCTCATGTGTCACATGACCAGCAGTACAAAACCATTGATTCAATCATTGAAGCACAGGTCAGCAATAAGGCTCATGCAAAGGAATTTGGGAAGCTGGTAATTCAAGATGAAGGTGGCAGAATGAAACCGGTTAATACTTTTTCTTCAGAATTGTTGCGAAAGGTGAGCAAAAAGGATTCCTATAAAGATATGGATGCGAATCAGGTCCTGGTGTCTATGTTAACCAATCCGAGAGCTTGGTATTTTGTTCCTTTTATTTATGTAAAAAAAGAAAACACCAAGGTTCGTGATTTGATCGGTATTCCTCACGATCAGAAATACGCCAGATTCTCCGATTTGTTTAGCGACAAGGGAGACTATAAACTTACCGATGAAGTAGCCAAGGCACACAAGAAAAAGATCAAAACCAAATACGAAGAAAGTATCTTAAACATAGACGGTCGTGCCAACCTATTGTTTGGCGCCTTGGGAGGCTCTATTTTTAAGTTCTTCCCCCTTCCTGAAGACAAAAACAACAAATGGTTCTCTTTTGTGGAAGTAAGGCATTCTGGTTTTAAAGGTGAGGATTCATTATACGTAAGCAATATTCTTCCCTTGTATGGGGGAGAGGTAATAGCCGCAGCAGCATCAAACGACTATTCGAAAGCAGAAGAATATTTGGAAAGTATCCATAAATACCAGAGAATGTACGGTGGCGACGTTATGCCATCTGAGCGAAAAGTAGATCTGGAACTTTTCTATAACGAATACGACATTTTTAAGTCGTTGTTCGCCTATTATATGTATGCCAGTTTACTGATGTTTATCGTAGTAATCATCAATATTTTTAACGATAAGAAGCTCATACGCATTCTGATTAAAATATGTATGGGTATCATCTTGTTACTTTTTACCTACCACACCATTGGCTTGGGTATCAGATGGTATATTTCTGGACATGCTCCCTGGAGTAATGGCTACGAATCGATGATTTATGTCTCCTGGGCAACCATGTTCTTCGGAATTATTTTTGGTAAAAGGTCTCCGCTTACACTTGCGGCCACAACCTTTGTGACCTCCATGCTGCTTATGGTAGCGCATTGGAACTGGATGGATCCTTCCATAGGAAATCTGGTGCCTGTGCTTGATTCTTATTGGTTAATGGTTCACGTGGCGATCATCGTTGCGAGTTATGGTCCTTTTACAATTAGTATGGTGCTGGGTATGTTGGCATTGATCCTATACATTTTTACCAATAAAAAGAACAAAAAGAAAATGAACCTGGCGATCGATGAGATCACCACAATCAACGAAATGTCGTTAACCATAGGTCTTATCATGTTGACCATTGGAAACTTTTTAGGAGGTATATGGGCCAATGAGAGTTGGGGAAGGTATTGGGGCTGGGATCCAAAGGAAACATGGGCCCTGATCAGTATCATGATTTATTCTTTTGTATTACACATGAGAATCATCCCTGGTTTAAAGAGTAAATATGCTTTTAATATGATCTCGGTATTTGCTTTCGCTTCGATCCTGATGACCTATTTAGGAGTTAACCATTTACTTTCCGGATTACACTCTTATGCTGCCGGAGAGACAGCGTCTGTTCCGAATCAGATATGGGGCTGGTTAGGCGTCTCAATAATTTTGAGTATCTTGGCTTACATTAAGTTTAAAAAATTCTTCAAAAAGAAAAACAAAAAATAAATATGAAGCAAATTATTCTGTCCTTGTGTCTTCTGGTTTTTTTTGTAGCAAGTTGCAAAAAAGAGCAATCAGAGCTTGCTCAAACCAAAGCTCCTATGGAAGATAGTAAGGAACAGATTACGGAGAATATTTATCAGTTTGAAGTTAACGATTTGT
Organism: uncultured Flavobacteriaceae bacterium; assembly: GCA_964595535.1. GTDB lineage: Bacteria > Bacteroidota > Bacteroidia > Flavobacteriales > Flavobacteriaceae > Lutimonas. The sequence goes on from CAZQRD010000033.1 coordinate 5,867, forward strand.
ATGGTGAGGCTTTTGATTTTTCGAACTTGAAGGGTAAAAAGGTGATGGTGGTCAATACGGCTTCTGAATGTGGATTAACACCTCAGTATGCTGATCTTCAAAAATTATATGAATCGTATAAAGATAAAAATTTCGTCATCGTTGGATTTCCTGCCAATAATTTTGGAGGACAGGAACCTGGTTCTGATGAGCAGATTGCATCATTTTGTAAAGAGAATTATGGTGTATCTTTCCCGATGATGTCAAAGATTTCAGTAAAAGGTGGAGATAAGCATGAAGTATATCAGTTTTTAACAGAAAAGGAAAAGAACGGCCTTCAGGATTCTGAAGTTGCCTGGAACTTTCAAAAATATTTATTAAATGAGCAAGGTGAACTTGAGATGGTTCTTGATCCCAAGACCTTGCCAACAGATCCTTCGATCGTCAATTGGATCGAAACCAACTAATACAGTAATTTCAATTTCCCCAATGTTAAACACCTTCATGAATTTGAAGGTGTTTTTTTATACAGAATACTTGTACATGAGCAATAATCCTTTTAGATTCGTATGTGTACCCTGAGAGGGTGCTGCCGTTTAACCGGAGGTTCCTGGTACAAAAGAGAGTTCATCAAGATGCGTAAAATTTGTTTTTAAAAATCACTGGCTATCAACTTTATAAATGTCATATTACCCATACCACTTCAGAAACTGTTTACGTATCGTATTACAGAAGCAGAGGCCGATTTTATAAAGGTAGGAAGCAGGGTAGCGGTTCCTTTTGGGAAATCAAAGATTTTTACTGCCATTGTTTTTGAAAAGCATTTTGAAGAACCAAAAGCCTATGAAGCAAAGGAGATCTATCAAATTCTGGATGATTTGCCGATCATTACGCGGCTTCAATTACAACAATGGCAATGGATAGCCTCGTATTATATGTGCTCTCTTGGGGATGTTCTAAGAGCTGCTCTTCCAAAAGCATTTTTACTTGAAAGTGAAACCCTGGTAATCAAGAATAATTCTTTTGAAGACGAATCCATCTTGACAGATGATGAATATCTAATTTGGGAGGCCCTGGAGCAGCAATCAAAATTAAAAATTCATGATATTGCCAAGATTCTCGACAGAAAAGGGGTCTTGTCGGTTGTAAATGGACTCCTTTCAAAGGATGCTGTTGAAGTCAAGGAAGAGATCTATGAGCAGTACAAGCCGAAATTTGTAAAATACCTCGAGTTACATAATAACTACGCTACGGATGACAGTCTGCATAAGCTCTTGGACGACCTGAGTCGCGCCCCAAAACAAAGAGAGGTTATGCTCAGTTTTTTCCAGTTAAAACACGGTACGGAGGAGCCTGTTATGATGCAGGAACTGATCAAGAAAAGCAATAGCAGCTCTGCTATTATTAAGGCTCTGATAGAAAAAAATGTTTTTGAAGTTTTAAAAGTAAGAGAAGACAGGGTTTCATTTCAAACCGATACAAGGCCGATTTACGAATTGAATACGCCACAGTTAAAGGCTTTTAATGAGATCAAGGAGGTCTTTGATCAAAAAGAAGTGTGTCTGTTACATGGAGTAACGTCCAGCGGAAAGACTGAGATTTATACCCACTTGATCTCCGAAACTCTTGCACAGGGAAAGCAGGTGCTTTATTTGTTGCCAGAGATCGCTTTGACCACGCATATCATAAGTAGGTTGGAGCAATTTTTTGGAGACATGATCTCGGTATTTCATTCAAGATACTCTGTGGATGAAAGAGTTGAGGTCTGGAATAATTTGCTTCAACAATCTAATAATGCTCAAATCATTTTGGGCGCACGTTCGTCAGTTTTATTACCCTTTTGCAATTTGGGATTGATTATCGTAGACGAGGAACACGAAACCTCCTTTAAGCAATTTGAACCCAGCCCCAGATACCATGCGAGAGACACCGCTGTGATGCTTGGTCATCTTCACGGGGCCAAAGTGCTTTTGGGAAGTGCGACTCCCTCGGTGGAAACATTTTATAATGCCAAACGGCACAAATATGGTTATGTAAAACTGGATACACGTTTTGGAAATGTAATGCTACCTGAAATTGAACTTGTAGATATTAAGGAAAAGCACAGAAAAAAAAGAATGAAGGGTCATTTTTCAGACCGCCTACTAGTATTAATAGAAGAGGCTCTAAGTGAAAAGGAGCAGGTCATCCTTTTCCAAAACAGAAGGGGTTTTTCGCCAGTAGTAGAATGCAGTACGTGTGGCGTGGCACCTCAGTGCCCTAATTGTGACGTAAGCCTTACCTTTCATAAATTCAACAATGAACTCAGGTGTCATTATTGCGGACATCAGCAGCCTTTGCCAAAGACGTGTCCGGCATGTGAGAATCCGACATTAGACACCAAAGGCTTTGGTACCGAACAGATAGAACTGGAGTTAAAGGAGTTGTTTCCTGAGACGAAAGTTGGGAGAATGGATCTTGATACCACCAGAGGAAAGTACGGCTATCAAAAACTCTTACGCTCTTTTCATGATCAGGAGATTGATATTTTAGTTGGCACTCAAATGCTCACCAAAGGGCTGGATTTTAAAAATGTGACCCTTGTTGGCGTATTGAATGCTGATAATCTTTTAAATTTTCCCGATTTCAGGGCACATGAACGCACCTATCAATTAATGGTTCAGGTATCTGGAAGAGCGGGCAGGGATCAGAAAAGAGGCAAGGTGGCCATTCAGAGTTTTAATCCTTATCATCAGATCCTTCAACAGGTAACTACCCACGATTATACCACCATGTACAGTGATCAAATGAATGAACGGCATCAGTTCAGCTATCCTCCACTTGTTAGACTTGTACGGATAGTTTTAAAGCACAAGGATTTTGTCAAAGTGGATACGGCTGCCAATTGGATGGGGAAATCTTTGATCAACAGTTTTGGAGATCAGGTTTTGGGGCCTACCAGTCCGAGCATAGGCAGGATAAGAAATAAGTATATCAAAACAATTCT
>CAZQRD010000033.1:8931-27060 GCA_964595535.1 uncultured Flavobacteriaceae bacterium
GGCCTACCAGTCCGAGCATAGGCAGGATAAGAAATAAGTATATCAAAACAATTCTAATAAAACTTCCGGCGAAGGTTTCCTTAAAGCAATCTAAAGGCCAGATTCAAAGGGTGAGAGACTCTTTTATGTCGATTTCCGACTTTAGAGCGGTGCAGGTTATTGTGGATGTGGATTGTTATTAATGATGTATTGATATAATGATATAGTGATGTAATGAAATAATGAAACAATGAATGAATGAAATAATGATGTAATGATGTAATGAAACAATGAAACAATGAAACAATGATGCATTATTTAGATAGTGTCATCATTTTTCTTTTGCCATTGTTTTCTTAGATCTGACGAAACTAATCCGGTTCCGTCATGTTTCCAGCCGGGTGGTTTGATAAAGTATCTCAATTTATTGCTAATTGAGGTTTTGGATTGAATTGCATCTTTGAACATAAGAAACCATTCTAAAAAAGCAATTTTTATCGGATTATAGGTATCGATGTTTTTTACAAGTCCGTAAATTGGTTTTTCGACTTCAGGCTCAAAGGTGCCGAACATTTTATCCCAGATAATAAGAATTCCTGCATGATTGCGGTCCAGGTATTGCGGATTGGTTGCATGATGCACCCTGTGATGTGACGGGGTATTAAAAACAGCCTCAAACCATTCTGGCATTTTATGAATGAGTTCGGTATGAATCCAGTATTGATACAACAGGCTGATCGACATTTGAGCGAGGATCATCACTGGATGAAAACCCAGAATCGCCATGGGTAACCAGAATACAAATGACATAAAACTACCAGACCAGGTTTGTCTTAGTGCAGTACTTAAATTATAACTTTTTGAAGAATGATGCACCACATGGGAGGCCCAGAAAAATCTATTTTCATGACTGATTCTGTGAAACCAGTAGTAGCAAAAATCGTCAGCAAGGAAAATCAGTATCCAGACCCACCAGACAAAGGGTATTGTAAAAATCCTGAAGTTCAAATAAGCAAAGGTCAATATTGTCAATACCATGGCTTTGGCGATCAATCCAATAAATACATTTCCCAGGCCCATAGAAATCGAAGCAGCAGCATCTTTAAACGTATAGGAAGCCATATGCTTCTTGCTCGTTACAATGATCTCAAGGATTAAAGTGAGGATAAAAAACGGAATCGCATAAAGGATCAAATTAGGTATTTCCGGAATGTGAATTAAACTGTCCATGTTTGATTTTAGAGAATCAATTTTACAATATTTAAATGTAAAAACAAAAAACGATTTTGGATTTATGAGTTGCGAGGGGCTCGGAGGTGATCCCCTCGGAGGTGAGGGGGTGAGTCGTGAGGCCCTCGGAAGTGAAGCCCTCACCTGCGAGGCCCTCAGAGTTTAGGGGGTGAGCCCTCACAATTGAGAACAAAAAAAACCGGATTGACATGTCAATCCGGTACATTAAAAAATAAACGCAAAGGATTAGAAAATATATCTTAATCCAAACTGCATTTGCCATCTTGAATCTATACTCGAATCATATCCAAATGTTTTCGTCAGGTTTCCATCAAAAGAATACGTAGGTACATTTGTAACAGCATCAACAGATACTCCAACGGGTTGTATTGAGTTTGGTTGTTGGATGACACCCCAATTAGAGTTTATCATGTTTCCGAAATTTAGGATATCTATACTGAATTGAATGGTTTGTTTCTTTTTGCTTAGATTGAAATGAAAGTCTTGAATCAGTTTCAAATCAACTCTATTTCTCCAAGGAGATAGACTGGCATAACGCTCCGCATAATCACCTCTTCTTTCTTTAAGGTATTTATCTTGTTTAATAAAATCATTAAAGTCATCGGCTTGACCAGGACTTGCAAATTGCATTTGACCTAGTTCAGCTTCTGTAGGAACGTAGATCAAGTCATTAAGTCCTGAACCATCGCCATTGATATCACCACCATACGTATAACTGAATCTTCCTCCCTGGGCAAATTCAAGCACTGATGAAATACTTGTTCCCCATTTGTCATTGCTGCCATAACTCCATTGTTTTGCTATAACTCCGATAAATCTGTGGTCATTACCGTATTTTGAATATGATAAAACATCATCGTTTACGTTATTCAAAGCTGGGTTTCCTGCAAAGGCATCCCCTGTGATTTCCGCTTCAATTGAATTCACATCCTGAGAATTCATATAGTTATAGGCTGCACTAAAATAGAAGTTACTTGCAAAGTTCTTTTCTACTTTGGCTGACCAGTTCCAAATGCGTCCTTTGTCTGAATTGGTGAACACATAAGCATCATTTGCAAATGAATTTCTGTCTGCAGCTGTATAGATGGCTCTACCATCAACACCGTTCAAAGATCCCGATGGTGCATTTAATCCCCAGTTTTGCACATGGGCCCCGTTTATATCCTTCGTATAACTCAAATCTGACGACAAGACCAGGTCATTGTCAAAACGGTAATCAACACCTACATTAGTTCTCCAAACTTGTGGCCATTTAAAATTCGGATCAACCACCTGGTAGAAAAAGAAGTTAGGATTCCCTACCTGGTTTCCTAACCATACAAAAGGCAGTCTACCTGTAAAAATACCGGTACCACCCCTAAGTTGTAATTTACTGTCTCCATTCACGTCCCAGTTAAACCCAAACCTTGGAGAAAACAGAATTTGATCGGTAGGCATCTCCGTGCTATCAAAAAAGACTTCTTCCCCCGTTTTTGGATCAAAATATTCTATCGTTGGGATATAAGCAGGTTGGGTTTCAATGAATTCTTCTGCAAATTGTGAAGTGTCAAAATAAAGTGGCTTATCAAAACGCAGACCCAAGGTCATTCTAAAGTTATCGGTCACATTCCATTCATCTTGTAAATAGAAGGCCATTTGTCCAAAATCAGCTTTGTACCAGTTAAAACCACCTGTGTTTCCCAGACCGTTTTCAGTAAGCCTTTCATTTTCTGCAATAGCAAATGCAAAATCATCAGCTATACTAGGGTCATTAATGAATTCATCAACAGAACCTGAGGTTGGAAAGAAAACACCTCGTGCGCCATAGGCTCCAAGGTTAAAAGAATTTCCAAAACTAAATTTTTCAAATGAAAGCCCTACTGTAATCGCGTGTTGCCCTGTAAAATAAGTAAGGTTGTCGGTCAACTGAAACACTTTTTGATCTAATTTGTTATTGATAGAAAAAGGTTCATGACCTGCTATGATATAATTAGAACCGTTTTCCAGTATTGTGATACTTGGCGCTGGCGTCGATAACGGATTTCTAAAATCATCGAAAACGGTGTAACCCATTTGAAATTTATTGGTAATATTATCCCCAAAATTAGAATTCAATTCTACAAGAAAAGACTGTAATTTATTATTGATCTGGTAACCAGCATTTTCAAATTGAATGGTGTTGGCACTTGGCCCTCTGAAGCCTAAAGCTGAGGGATGAGCAGGTTTTTGTTTAGAGGCATCAAGGAAATTATAGATTAAAGCCAAACGGTGATTGTCAGAAATATTCCAGTCTAGTTTTAAAATTCCTTTTACGGATTCGGTATTATAGGTAAATCCTTGAATAGCGCCCGGATCATATCCTAACCCTACTAATTTGTCTCTAACATCTTGCATGTCAGATAATGAAACTCTAGATTCATTCACTACTCCTGAACCTATGTTAGGAATCCAATCGGATCCTGAATCCACGCGATCATCCTTCTCGAAATTAGCAAAGAAAAACAACTTGTTTTTAATAATGGGTCCTCCAACACTGAAACCATATTGCTTTTGTTCTAATTTAGGAACAAAAATCTTATCACCGTTGATCTTACTTCCTGTAAGGTCCTGATTTCTAAAGAATCCATAAACCGTTCCATGAAATTCATTTGTTCCACTTTTGGTGACAGCATTTACTGAAGCTCCTGTAAAACCAGATTGTGTTACGTCATAAGGAGCATTAGCCACAGTAATCTGCTCAATAGCATCAAGAGATACGGGTTGGGCTCCGGTTTGACCCCCTGGAGTAGGCGCGTCCAATCCAAATGGGTTATTAAAGATGGAACCATCAAGCGAGTAATTGTTGTATTGATCATTTCTACCGCCAAAAGAGCCGCCTGAGGCTGCAGGGTCTAATCGGGTAAAGTCAGCAGCAGATCTTGATATTGATGGAAGAGTTGATATTTCCTTTCTCCCTACACTGGTAGAAGAACCAGTTCTTCCTTTACTAAAAGTGTCGCTGTCATTAGAAGTTGTAATTACAACTTCATCTAATTGTTGATTGTCTTGTTGCAAATTACTTGTAAAGTCAAATGACTTTCCTAAAGTTAAATAAACGTCTGTAATTTCTTCTGTTCTGAAACCTACAAAACTTAACGTTATCGTGTAGGGCCCTCCAACACGAAGGTTTCTTAGGTTTATTACTCCATCAAAATTTGAGGTGCCTCCATAATTAGTTCCTGTTGGAACGTGTATCGCAACAATGGTTGCGTTTGGTAAAGCTTGACCCGTATCATCATTAACTACTCCTGAAATTGCTGAAGTAGTAACTTGTGCATTTGAGGTCATGCTAAGAATTCCAATAAATAAAAAAGCTAGTAAGATTTTCTTCATCGTAAGATTAATTTAGTTTTGGTTCTTACGAAATTAGCACAAAAAAAAAGCCCGTTCATATGAACGGGCTTTTAGTTATAAAAAGTTATTTATTTCTTTTCAGCAGTTACTTCAAATGGAAGTTCAACAATAACATCTCTGTGTAATCTAACAGAGGCATTGTGTTTTCCTAATCTTTTCACTAATCCACCAGCGATTGTGATGAATTTCTTTTCTATTTCCTGACCTTCTGCAGCTAAAGATTCAGCGACATTGGCATTACTAATAGAACCGAATAATTTATCACCCTCACCTGTTTTGGCCGTGATTTTTAATTCCAGTGCTTTCAATGCTTCGGCAGCTTTATTAGCTTCTTTAACAATATTTTGTTCTTTGTAGGCTCTTTGTTTAAGAGTTTCCGCTAACACCTTCTTTGCTGAAGTAGTAGCCAATATAGCTTGACCATGTGGGATTAGGAAGTTACGTCCATATCCGTTTTTCACAGTCACAACATCGTCTTTAAATCCTAAATTAGCTACGTCTTGTTTTAATATCAATTCCATACTATCCGGTTTATTATTTTAACATATCACCTACATATGGCATTAAAGCCAAATGACGCGCTCTTTTAATTGCCTGAGAAACTTTACGTTGGTATTTCAACGAAGTTCCGGTTAACCTACGAGGTAAAATTTTACCTTGTTCGTTCACTAAGTACATCAAAAAGTCAGCATCTTTATAATCAATATATTTGATACCGTTCTTTTTAAAACGACAATACTTAACTTTTACCTTAGTATCTATCTCTAAAGGAGTAAGATATCTTATCTCTCCTTTACTTCCGCCTTTTGCTTGTTGTTCTAATGTTGCCATTATTTTTTAGCCTTACTTGGTTTAACTCTATCTTTTCTTTTCTCAGCCCAGGCAGCAGCGTGCTTATCTAACCTCACAGTAAGATATCTCATGATGCTGTCATCTCTTCTAAATTCAAGTTCGTACGCAGAGATTGATTCTCCAGGACATTTGAATTCAAATAAATGATAAAATCCGGTTTTTTTCTTTTGGATTGGGTAGGCAAGTTTTTTCAAGCCCCAATCTTCTTTCCAAATCATTTCGGCACCTTTAGAAACCAAGTAGTCGTCAAACTTCTTTACTGTTTCCTTTACCTGAGTATCAGATAAAACGGGATTCAAAATGAAAACAGTTTCGTAATGATTCATATATTATACTATTAATTGTTAATTTTTAAGCGTGCAAATATACAATATTATTTTGTTTTTTAATTACTTTTGCATCTTTAAAAATAATAATTCAATCCCGTTAACAGAGGGCTGATTAATAGTTGACATTTATGATGAAATATACCAAACTTACTAAAGAACAGTTTGAGGAACTGAATGAAGAATTTGCTGTTTTTCTGGCTGCTCAAAGTATAGATGTGAAAGAATGGACCAGTATCAAAGAAGATAAACCTGAGTTGGCCGACAAGGAAATGGAAATGTTCAGTGATTTTGTATGGGAAAAAGTAATCGATAAAGCGAATTATCTGGAGCATTTTTCAGAAGACTCATTGAATCTTTTTAAATGTGCTCAGGATAACATTCAACGTATCGTAGTAAAGGTGAACAAAGAAGGAATCAATCTGTTCGAATCAAATGATTTTGAATGGTTGCTTGACAATTCAAAAGATCCGCGCATTGAATATCTAAAAGGGAAAAAGGAGTATAGTCAGGACAGAAATGCAGAAATTTTTGATCTGATTCAAAAGGGGAGTGTAGTTTCTGATGGTCAACTGTTCGAGGCTATTTATAAAATGCTTCTTACCTAATTAGAAGGGGATTAACTCCATAAATTTTTCCATTCCGCTTACTGCCTTTTCTTCGATTATGGTTAGATTTTTATAATCAAAAGCATTGATTGCGGGTTTCGGATCAATAAAAAAAACAGGAGTTGTTTCAGTAATATAATGGATCAGGCTGGCTGCAGGATATACCTGCATGGAGGTGCCAATAATAAGAAGCAGATCGGCAGAGGAGGTAATCTCAATAGCCGTGTTTAACATAGGGACCGCTTCACCAAACCAGACGATATGCGGTCTTAACTGACTCCCTGATTCGCAAAGGTCTCCATGAATCAAGTCTTTTTCCCATTGATATACCAGATGTTCATTTTGAGTGCTCCTTACTTTAAGCAATTCGCCGTGTAAATGCAATACATGATTACTTCCGGCTCTTTCGTGAAGATCATCCACATTTTGAGTGACAATATTGACTTGATATGACTTTTCCAAACTGGCGAGTAATTCATGAGCTTTATTGGGTTTTACTTCCAATAATTTTTTGCGTCTTTGGTTGTAAAAATCGAGTACCAATTCCTGGTTGCGATGCCATCCCTGGGGTGAGGCCACTTCCATAACATCATGCCCTTCCCAAAGACCATCAGCATCTCTAAAAGTATTGATCCCACTTTCAGCACTCATGCCAGCTCCGCTAAGTACGACGATTCGTTTCATGGTTTATTTAGCCCTGTATTTTCCACTGATCTCAAAAATGTGATTCATAATTTTTTTATCTTCATCAGTAAAATCTTCATGTTTTCTATCTATCACTAATTCAGCCGTTTCAAGTGCTTTAGATAAAGCATAAGTTGTAAGTCCTGCTGCACCACCCCAAGAGAATGAAGGGATAAAATTTCTAGGAAAATTACTTCCGTAAATATTTGCACTTACTCCAACAATCGTACCTGTGTTGAACATGGTGTTGATCCCGCATTTAGAATGGTCGCCCATAATCAATCCGCAAAACTGTAGCCCGCTATCTACAAATCTTTCTGCTGAATATTCCCATATTTTAACATTAGCATAGTTATTCTTAAGGTTAGAATTATTACTGTCAGCTCCTATATTACACCATTCTCCGATCACTGCATTTCCCAAATATCCGTCATGGCCTTTACTGCAATATCCTGAAAGAATAGCATTGTTTACCTCTCCTCCAATTTTACTTTTTGGCCCTAAGGTTGTTGGCCCGTAGACCTTAGTACCCATTTTAACAACTGAATGTTCTCCCATGGCAAATGGACCCCTGATCATTGCACCCTCTTGAACTTCGGCATGTTTGCCAATATAAATGGCTCCTTTTCTGGCGTTTAAAACCCCAATCTCAATGTCAACATCTTCTTCTAGAAAGATACGCTTCTTGTTGATGCAGTGAACCGTATCAGGGATAGGGGCGGAGACCCTGTTTTCTGTTATTAAATCGAAATCTGCTTCCAAGGCTTCTCCATTGTAAGTAAACAAATCCCAATTGTGTTTGATCTGTATAATAGGATCATTAAATTCAAGTCTTTTAAAACTGTCGAGATCTACTTCTTGCTCTTCAATCGTAAAGAAGGCAATAAGCTCATCCCCTTTATAAATGGCTTCATTGTTTTTGATTCCCTTGATTTGGTCAACAAGCTCTTCATTTGGTAAGAACGAGGCGTTGATCATCACATTTTCTTCCATTTCAACCATTGGAAATTTGTCAGCCAGATAATCTTCGGTTACCGTAGTAGTCGTTGATCCTAAATATTTCTCCCATTTTTCTCTGATAGTTAATATGCCAATTCGTAAATCAGCCACCGGTTTGGTATAGGTGAGGGGGAGGAAATTGTCACGGTGCGGTCCATCAAATAAGATATAATTCATGAGTCAATTTTTTTGAGCAAATATAGGTTTTTATTTAAAAATCAGTGAGGGTTTCACTTAAGTGAAGGGGTCGCTTAAGTCAGGGGGTCACTTAAGTGAAACCCTCACGAACAGAAAAACATTTTTTCTAGAATTTTTTGGCATAAAATTACAATCAAATTCTATGGGTAATAGTATCATTACAGTTCCTGTTTATGCTCTAATATTGAGGATATTAGCTATTTATAATTGTCACTGGAAACACAAAAAAGTCCGAAAGAATTTCTTTCGGACTTTTTGATTTTTATGAAGGTGTTGATTACTTGCTCAAGTACATTTTCCTTCTGGAATATAATTCGTAAAATTCGTCGTCTTTGAGGCTATCGATAAAAAGAATGCTTTCACCAGTCGATTTCATTTCAGGCCCAAGGTTTTTATTTACATTAGGAAACTTATCAAATGAAAATACGGGTTGCTTGATGGCAAAACCTTCCAACTGAGGGTTAAAATCAAAATCAGTAACCTTGTTTTCGCCTAACATGACCTTGGTCGCATAATTTACATATGGTTCATTATAAGCCTTTGAAATAAATGGTACCGTTCGTGATGCCCTGGGATTGGCTTCAATGATGTAAACAATATCGTGTTTTATGGCAAACTGAACGTTGATCAGTCCTTTGGTTTCTAAAGCCAAGGCGATCCTTTTAGTATGGTCTTTGATCTGTTGCATCACAAATTCGCCAAGATTGAACGGGGGTAAGGTAGCATTTGAATCTCCCGAGTGCACGCCACAAGGCTCAATATGCTCCATGATACCAATGATATAGACGTTTTCTCCGTCACAAATAGCGTCGGCTTCAGCTTCAATGGCCCCGTCAAGGTAATGATCAAGCAATAAAACATTGTTCGGGATCTTTCTCAGGATATCAATCACATGATTCTCGAGTTCATCTTTGTTGATGACAATCTTCATGCCCTGTCCACCTAAAACATAGCTTGGTCTTATCAATATTGGGAAATCAAGTTCGTCTGCAATGGCCGCTGCTTCGTCTGCCGAGGTTGCGGTTCCAAATTGCGGGAAAGGAATCTCTAATTTTGTTAAAAGTTCTGAGAAATGACCTCTGTCTTCGGCAAGATCCAGAGCCTCAAAACTGGTGCCTATGATCTTAACTCCGTATTTACTTAGTTTTTCAGATAATTTAAGGGCGGTTTGTCCACCCAACTGAACAATAACACCTTCAGGTTTTTCCAATTGAATGATATCCCAGATATGCTCCCAGAATACAGGTTCAAAATACAGTTTGTCGGCAATATCAAAATCAGTGGAAACAGTTTCTGGGTTACAGTTGATCATGATCGTCTCATAGCCACATTCTTTTGCGGCTAAAACTCCGTGTACACAGCAGTAATCAAATTCGATTCCCTGACCGATTCTGTTTGGTCCTGAACCTAATACAACTATTTTTTTTCGATCGCTCACCACACTTTCATTTTCAGCATAAGATTTTCCGTCAACGATCATGTTACTTTCAAAAGTAGAGTAGTAGTAAGGCGTTTCTGCTTTAAATTCGGCGGCACATGTATCAACAAGCTTAAATACCCTGTTTATATTGAGTTCTCTACGTTTCTTATGAACCTCGCTTTCCCAGCAACCGATCATGTGTGCAATCTGTCTGTCAGCGAATCCTTTTTGTTTGGCTTCCAGCAATAATTCTTTTGGAAGTGAATCCAGAGAATTGTAGGTAGTTATTTCATTTTCAAGAAAATACAAACCTTCATATTGTTTTAAGAACCACATATCAATTTTAGTGATCTCGTGGATTCTTTTTAAAGGAATACCCATTTGTATGGCATCATAAATCACAAACACCCTGTCCCAGCTTGCGTTTTGAAGTTTTGAAATGATGGTGGCATAATCTTTCACACCCTTGCCATCGGCACCGATTCCGTTCCTACTTACCTCTAGCGATTGGCATGCCTTGTGGAGCGCTTCCTGAAAACATCTACCAATTGCCATTACCTCTCCAACTGACTTCATTTGAAGACCAAGAGTTCGATCGGATCCTTCAAATTTATCGAAATTCCATCGTGGAATCTTTACGATAACATAATCAAGTGTGGGTTCAAAAAGAGCAGAAGTCGTTTTTGTGATTTGATTCTCCAACTCGTCAAGGCTATAGCCGATAGCAAGTTTTGACGCTATTTTAGCAATAGGGTATCCTGTGGCCTTTGAGGCTAGAGCTGATGAACGCGATACCCGAGGGTTGATTTCAATGGCGATAATATCTTCTTTATCATCCGGACTCACAGCAAACTGAACATTACAACCTCCTGAGAAATCTCCAATTGACCGCATCATATGTATGGCCATATCGCGCATTCTTTGAAAAGTAGTATCACTCAAAGTCATGGCAGGAGCAACCGTGATGGAATCGCCTGTGTGAATTCCCATCGGATCCATATTTTCAATGGTACAAATAATAACTACGTTATCATTTCTGTCGCGAAGCAATTCTAATTCATATTCTTTCCAGCCTAATAATGCTTTATCGATCATTACCTCGTGAATAGGAGAGATTTCTAGTCCACGACTTAAAAGCTCGTCGAAATCTTCCTTTTTATGCACGATAGAAGCACCAGCACCACCTAAGGTATAGGAAGCCCGGATTACCAAAGGAAATCCGAATTCTTGAGCAATTTCCTTTCCTTTCAAAAAAGAAGTAGCAGTAGCTTGTGGCGCCATACCAATGCCTATTTTTAGCATTAATTCACGAAATTGTTCGCGATCCTCCGTAATGTTAATGGCGTTAATGTCTACTCCGATAAGGTCGACCCCAAAATCTTTCCATATTCCTTTTTCATCGGCCTCAATGCATAAGTTTAATGCGGTTTGACCCCCCATTGTGGGTAATACGGCATCGATTTCATGTTTTTTCAGAATCTCAACGATCGATTTAGTCGTTAATGGTTTGAGGTAGATATGATCTGCCATTTGAGGATCTGTCATGATGGTGGCAGGATTCGAATTAATCAAAACAACCTCAATTCCTTCTTCACGTAATGATCTGATCGCTTGTGTACCTGAGTAATCAAATTCACAGGCCTGACCTATGACAATTGGACCAGAACCTATAATTAAAACCGACTTTATGGAATTGTTCTTTGGCATTCTATTTAATTTTTTATTAAGCTAAAATATTGAAATATAATTAATTATTGCATAAATTTTACTTTATCAAAACTTAGGTATAAAAAAAGGTGTTACTAATAAAAGTAACACCTTTGGTATATATATGTTTCAACATATTATTTTTTATGATCAAACTCTGATGACACTGAAAGTTTAGATCTTCCTTTTGCTCTTCTTCTTGCCAGGATCTTTCTTCCATTCACACTAGACATTCTTTCACGAAATCCGTGTTTGTTTTTTTTCTTTCTATTCGATGGCTGGAACGTTCTTTTCATTTCTAAATATCTTAATAATTCTGTGTAGTCCTTTTTTCTCTAAAAGTCCGGCAAATATACAAAGGTTTTTAGTTCTGACAAGGGGGAAAGAAAAAAAACAAAAAAACCAATGAGTTTTTAACATTTGAAAGTGTATTTTTACTTAAAAATTAAGATCTATGAATTTTAACAAACCAATGTTGAGAGACAATGCCCTAAAAGGGGAAGTAATTATTGTGACTGGTGGTGGCAGTGGATTAGGAAAAGCCATGACAACCTATTTCCTTCAATTAGGAGCTAGTGTGGTTATCACTTCACGTAATATGGATAAGTTGTTAACAACTGCGAAAGAACTTAAAGAAAAAACAGGAGGAACAGTACTGCCCGTGAGTTGTGATGTAAGACATTATGATCAGGTGGAAACCATGTTGGCCACAGCACTTGAAAAATTCGGCAAAGTTGATGCACTGGTAAATAATGCAGCAGGAAATTTCATAAGCCCCACTGAACGTTTGTCGGCTAATGCCTTTGATACCATTATAGATATAGTTTTAAAAGGTTCTAAAAACTGTACGTTGGCCTTAGGTAAGCATTGGATTGATGTCAAACAAAAACGATCTACCGTTTTGAATATTGTAACTACCTATGCCTGGACAGGCTCGGCCTATGTCGTGCCATCCGCAACCGCGAAGGCAGGTGTTTTGGCCATGACAAGGTCTTTGGCTGTTGAATGGGCCAAATACGGAATAAGAACTAACGCTATTGCCCCCGGACCCTTTCCAACCAAGGGAGCTTGGGACAGATTATTACCCGGAGAGCTAAAGGATGAATTCGATATGAAGAAGAAGATTCCTTTGGGAAGGCTCGGAGAGCATCAGGAACTTGCTAATTTGGCCGCTTATCTTATATCAGATTTCTCAGCTTATATCAATGGAGAAGTCGTAACTATAGATGGTGGTGAATGGTTAAAAGGAGCAGGGGAATTTAATATGCTTGAAAAAATTTCCGAGGAAATGTGGGATATGCTCGAAATGATGATACGAAGCAAAAAAAATAAATAAATACCCTCACTTTTATTCGGGCCGGTCTTCAGTTATTTTTAAACTATTCAATTTATATTCAACACCTTGGTTCATAATGAATTTTTGAGGCAGTCTCAACTTGTGAATAAGCAGGGGTTTTATGTTAAAAACTTCGTTTCATAAGCTCGTAAATAATTGTATTTTTACAGCGATTTAAATTCAGTTATTGAATGGGAAAAATTATAGCAATTGCTAATCAAAAAGGGGGAGTTGGCAAGACCACTACTACGGTTAATCTGGCAGCAGCACTTGGGGTACTTGAGCAAAAGGTGTTGCTCGTGGATGCTGATCCTCAGGCAAACGCCACCTCCGGATTGGGAATTGAAGTTGAAGGTGTCGAAAACGGAACCTATCAGGTTCTTGAACACACGGTATCTGCAAGGGAGGCGATAGTTAAGACCAATTCGCCAAACGTAGACATTATTCCTTCACACATTGACCTTGTTGCGATCGAGATTGAACTGGTCGACAAGGAAAAAAGAGAGTCCATGCTGAAAGCTGCTCTTTATGAGATCAAAGAAGATTATGATTATATTATTATTGACTGTGCTCCGTCCTTAGGTCTTATTACGCTTAATGCCCTTACTGCATCCGATTCTGTTATTATTCCCATACAATGTGAATATTACGCTTTGGAAGGCTTGGGCAAATTATTGAACACGATAAAAAGCATCCAAAAAATTCATAACGCTGATCTGGAAATTGAAGGGTTGCTATTGACCATGTATGATTCTCGTTTGAGACTTTCGAACCAGGTGGTGGCAGAAGTGAAGAAGCATTTTCATAACATGGTGTTTAAAACCATTATTCAGCGCAATATCAGGTTGGGAGAAGCTCCGAGTTTTGGAGAAAGCATTATTTCTTATGATGCTACTAGTAGAGGAGCTATAAATTATATTAATTTGGCTCATGAAATTATAAAAAACAACAGTAGTAATGGCGAAAGCAACTAAGAAACAGGCATTAGGAAGAGGGTTATCGGCTTTATTGAATGATACGAAAGAAGACATCATCTCGATTCAAGATAAGAATGCTGATAAACTTGTTGGAAATATCCTGGAGATAGAGTTGGAAGCCATTGCTGTGAACCCTTTTCAACCCAGAACAAATTTTAATGAGGAATCACTAAAGGAACTCGCCAGTTCCATTAGGGAATTAGGTGTGATTCAGCCCATAACCGTAAGAAAGCTTGAAGGAAACAAATTTCAGCTTGTTTCGGGCGAAAGAAGGTACAGAGCATCCAAATTGATTGGATCAACATCAATTCCTGCTTATGTTCGAATTGCAAACGATCAGGAAATGCTTGAGATGGCCTTGGTTGAAAATATACAAAGAAAAGATCTCGATCCTATTGAGATTGCCCTTTCTTACCGACAGTTGATCGAGGAGGTGAAACTCACACAGGAGCAATTGAGTATCCGGGTGGGCAAGAACAGATCAACGGTGACCAATTTTATAAGATTGTTAAAGCTGGACCCGATTGTTCAGACAGGAATTCGTGACGGCTTTTTGAGTATGGGACATGGAAGGGCGCTGATCAATATTTATGAACCTGAAGTACAACTTGAGATTTATCAAAAGATCATAAAGGATAAGCTATCCGTAAGGCAAACTGAACAACTGGTTAAAAATGTCAAGGGAGGTAAAGCCGTTGAGACCCCTCCGTCGGAAAAAAAAGAAATTCCTGAGTACCTGAAAAAAGGGATCAAGGAGATTAGTGCCTATCTTGGGCATAAAGTTGATGTCAAAATTTCCGGGAAAGAAAAAGGAAAGATCATCATTCCATTTCATTCAGAGGAAGATTTCGCACGCATCAAAAAATTACTTGAGTAAATGCTGCAAAAAATTATTTATAGTTTAATTATTTGCATTTTTTGTTGGAGTCCTGTTCATGCTCAGAAGAAGAATAAGAAAGAGGATGAAAAAATTGAAGAAGGGGTACTAACACTTGACTCGCAAATGATCGACCCGCTTTCACCTGCCAGGGCGGCTTTTTACTCTGCTGTGTTACCAGGGTTGGGTCAGGCTTACAATAAAAAATATTGGAAGATTCCGATTGTTTATGCGGCCATTGGTACGGGAGTATATTTTATAGTTGACAACCAGCAGGAATATGACAGATACAGAACAGCCTATAAATTGAGGATATCAGGTCGACCGGATGAATTTGATGGTACTGGAGAAAATCCGAACATCAGCGAGGACGGGCTTATTCGGGCTCAGGATGTATTAAAAAAAAACAGAGATCTGGCAATTTTTATCACGATAGGTCTTTATGCTTTAAATATTATTGAGGCTAATGTTGATGCGCATTTGGACGATAGAGCTTTTAACAGAAATTTATCATGGAGGCCATCTCTTTATGTCAATCCGGTCAATAATCAACCGGTCGCAGGGTTGAATTTAAAATTCGACTTTTAACATTTATTATTAGGAAGAAATGAAGATTGCATTGTTAGGGTATGGCAGGATGGGAAAGGCCATTGAAAAAGTTGCCATTGAAAGAGGTCATGAAATCGTGATTAGAAAGGATCTGGAGCCTCTTGAAGCTGATCTGGGTATAGCTGATGCGGCGATAGACTTTAGTCATCCCAACGCTGCATTCGACAATATCAAAGCATGTATTGATAGTGGAGTGCCGGTGATTTCAGGTACAACGGGATGGCTTGACAGATTTGAGGAAATCAAAAACTATTGTGAAAAACATGATGGTTCATTTATTTATGCCTCTAACTTTAGCATTGGCGTAAATTTGTTCTTTAATTTGAATGCCTATCTGGCTCAAATGATGAAGAACATCAATGGATATAAAGTGAGCATGGAAGAGATCCATCATATACACAAACTTGATGCGCCAAGCGGAACCGCAATTTCACTCGCAAATGATGTGCTTGGGCAAACAGACAAGGGGCAATGGACAATAGATGAACCTGACACTGACAAACTCTTTATCAACGTAAAAAGAGAAGGGGAGGTTCCGGGAACTCATTCTGTATCGTATACTTCTTCAATCGATGCGATTGAAATTAAGCATGAGGCATTTAACAGAACAGGTTTTGCTCTTGGGGCAGTAGTTGCTGCTGAATGGCTTCAGAATAAAAAAGGCATTTTTGACATGAAAGACGTGTTGAGTTTATAAGATTTTAAGATTAACCTTTCTAAAAAGGTAACAATTTAGCAAAATAGGATACTAATAAAGAAGATTAACAATTTAATAAAAAGCAATTATGACCTTAATTCAATGGTTACTGTTTATAATACTCTTGCAGGTTGTTCATTTTCTGGGCACCTGGAAATTATATGTTAAAGCCGGAAGACAGGCTTGGGAGGCTATTGTTCCCGTATATAATGCTGTGGTTTTGATGAAGATCATCAACAGGCCTAAATGGTGGGTGATCCTTTTGTTTATTCCAATTATCAATCTACTGATGTTTCCCATAATTTGGGTGGAGACCATCAGAAGTTTTGGTAAAAATTCTTCCAAGGATACGTGGTTGGTGATATTAAGCCTGGGCTTCTATATTTACTATGTCAATTATATGGAAGATGTAAAATATATTGAGAATAGAAGCCTTAAACCCAGAACAGGAGCGGGAGAGTGGGTGAGCTCAATCGCATTTGCTGTTATTGCGGCTACTTTGGTACATACCTATTTTATGCAACCTTATACGATACCGACATCGTCTTTAGAAAAGTCATTGCTTATAGGTGATTTTCTCTTTGTTAGCAAGTTTCATTATGGTGCCAGAGTGCCCATGACCACTGTGGCAGCCCCAATGGTACATGATACCCTGCCTCTCATTAATGTCAAAAGTTATTTGAATTTTCCGCAGTTACCATATCTAAGGTTACCGGCTGTTCAAAAGATTAAACAAAACGATATTGTTGTATTCAGCTGGCCCGTGGATACTGTTGAGCAGTTCTTTAAAAAGACCAACAGAAAGATCAGAAAGCCCATTGATAAAAAATCAAATTACGTAAAAAGATGTGTTGGAATAGCCGGGGATTCTCTCGAGATTCGAGATGGATATGTATACATTAATGGTAAGAAGAATGTATTACCCGACCGGGCAAGATTACAATTTTATTATGAAACAGATACAGAGGGTAAAGCCTTAAGTGTTAAAAGTTTAAAAAGCCGCTACCACGTGAGGGAAGGCGGAAGACTTCAGGACGGAAATTATGTATTGAATCTAGCAGATGAAGATGCTAGATTGATTAGCAATAACCCAACGGTAAAAGGGCTTAAAAAAAGACTTAGCCCGAAAGGGGAGCGCGAAGATGTTTTTCCGAATGTTAATTCTTTGAATTGGAACAGAGATAATTTCGGCCCTGTTTACATACCCGAAGCCGGTAAAACAGTTGCCCTGAATTTGGAGACCTTGCCCTTCTATAAAAAGATCATTATTGAATATGAAAAGAACAGCCTTAGAGTTGACAACGGACAGATATATCTGAATGAAAGTACCGAACCCGTTAGTAGTTATACTTTTAAACAAGATTATTACTGGATGATGGGAGACAATAGGCATAACTCTGAAGATTCCCGCTTTTGGGGTTATGTACCTTTTGACCATGTAGTTGGTAAGCCAGTTTTTATTTGGTTTAGCTGGGATTCAGACGGGCAGGGAATTGACAAAATCAGATGGGAAAGATTATTTACAACTGTTGGTGGTAACGGAAAACCTATTTCTTATTTCTTTCCATTTGTTGGTTTGATGCTTGCTCTTTATGGATTTAACTGGTACCGAAAAAGAAAAAAGGCTGCCTAATTGCCGATCTTAAGTCATGGCTTTGTTGTTACAACCCACTTTTTTTGCCCCGATTATACACTATGTGGCGATTGCCCGTAATAGTGATGTCTTGTATGAAAAGCAGGATAATTATCAAAAGCAAACCTATAGGAACAGATGCTATATCTACGGAGCTAATGGCAAACATTTATTGACTGTACCGATTGTTCATTCGGCATCGGGGGCTAGGCAGAAAACCAAAGATGTAAAAATTGATAGCAGTTTTTCATGGAAAAAGATTTTTATCAAGTCATTAGAATCCTCGTATCGTTCGTCCCCATATTTTGAGTATTATGAAGATGATATCTTGAAGGTTTTTGAAAAGAAACACACTTTTTTGCTGGATTTGAATGTACATGCTCATGAAGTTATCAGTGAATGTTTACAGATAGAAAATAAAATACTATTCACAGAAACCTATGAAACCAGCCCTGACATTGCACTTGACCTGAGACATCTGGCAGTTGTGAAACGTGAACCTGTCTATTCTTTGTCTCCATATACCCAGGTTTTTGATAAAAAATACGGATTTATAGCAAATTTAAGCATATTGGACCTGTTGTTTAATGAAGGAACTACAGCG
>CAZQRD010000034.1:0-26430 GCA_964595535.1 uncultured Flavobacteriaceae bacterium
TTGGTTGATTTATTTCAACCAAATGTCGCCCCGAGAGATCGGGGCGATTTTTTTTTGAGTATGTAGTAATTACATTTTATAGATCAAACTTGATTCCTTGTGCAAGTGGCAGATCTGCTGTGTAATTAATAGTGTTAGTTTGTCTTCGCATATAAACCTTCCAGGCATCTGAACCAGATTCACGACCGCCTCCTGTTTCTTTTTCACCACCAAAAGCACCACCTATCTCAGCTCCAGATGTACCAATATTTACATTGGCTATTCCGCAATCGGAACCTGCAACCGATAAAAACATCTCTGCCTCTCTCAAATTGTTAGTCATAATGGCCGAACTAAGGCCTTGGACCACCCCATTTTGAATGGCAAGGGCATTTTGCAGTTCACCTGAGTATTTGAGTAGATAGAGAATGGGAGCGAAAGTCTCATGCTGAACAATCTCATAGTTGTTTTTAGCTTCTGCAATTGCAGGTCGAACATAACATCCGCTTTCATATCCTTCGCCTTCCATAACACCACCTTTGAGCAGAAGAGTTCCACCCTCTTCAACTACTTTATCCAGGGCGGTTTCATACATTTTAACGGCTTCCACATCAATCAAAGGACCTACATGATTGGATTCGTCCAGAGGGTTACCGATGCGTAATTGGGCATATGCCTCAACTAAAGCATCCCTTACCTTATCGTATATACCTTCATGAATGATAAGCCTTCTCGTTGACGTACACCTTTGCCCGGCTGTTCCTACGGCGCCGAAAACCGCTCCTATAATGGTCATTTTAATATCAGCGTCAGGGCTTACAATGATCGCATTGTTACCACCCAATTCAAGTAAAGATCTTCCTAATCGGGCTGCAACCTTTTGTGCAACAATTTTTCCCATTCTGATTGAACCGGTAGCAGAGATCAAAGGCACCCTTTGATCGGTTGTGAGCATTTCACCAACCTGATAATCACCATTGATTAAACAAGAGATCCCTTCAGGTAAATCATTAGCTTCAAATACCGAGGCTGCGATTTGCTGGCAAGCAATTCCGCAAAGAGGTGCTTTTTCACTTGGTTTCCAAACGCAAACATCGCCACAAATCCAAGCCAGGGCAGTATTCCAGGCCCAGACAGCAACGGGAAAATTAAAAGCCGAGATGATGCCAACTATTCCTAAGGAATGATATTGTTCGTACATTCTGTGACCAGGTCGCTCACTATGCATCGTAAGGCCGTGTAACTGTCTTGACAGTCCAACAGCAAAATCACAGATATCAATCATTTCCTGTACTTCTCCTAATCCTTCCTGCAGACTTTTCCCCATCTCGTATGAAACTAGTTTTCCCAGAGGATCTTTAAGTTCTCTTAATTTATCTCCAAACTGTCTAACGATTTCTCCACGTTGTGGGGCAGGGATTGCCCGCCATTTAATAGAGGCCGCTTCAGCGGTACTCATTACTCTTTCAAAGTCTTCAGGTGAAGTCGTTTTGACTTTTGCAATCAATTTTCCGTCAACGGGAGAAAAGGAAGAGATAGAATCTCCATTGGAAAAAAAATCTGACCCTGTTGAACTTCCCTTATTGATTTCTTTTATGCCTAATTGTGTCAAGGCTTGTTTTATTCCATAATCAGTTGCAACTAATCCCATATTTTGTGTTTTATATTAATGTTTCACCTACTGTATATTAAAATGTAAAATTAACAGGATTTAGTAAAAGAAATTGACATTATTCACAAAACTTTAATTTGAATCCCAGAAAAATGAGGAATTCTTAAAGTTGGATCTAATAAAGATAAATAGGATAGAAGGATTGATCTGTTAAAACTTATAATTTAAACCAGAATAAAGGCCAAAGTAATAGGGCCTGAAATTACCAGAATTTCCTGAATAGGTATTGAATTGGTATTTAAACATTGGAGCGACGTTTAAATACCAGCTCTTACTGATCTTATAATCGAGGTCTACTCCCAAGTTTCCGCTAAAATTGATATCATTCAGATTGTTAGCATTTCCCAGATCAGTAATCTCGTTCTGCGCGATCATAGATAGCGAATTATTTGACAAAATAAGTGTACTGAAACCACCAACTACATTGAATCCAATTCTTTTGTCATAAAGATTATATTTCATTTCAATGGGTAATTCAAAATATTCAATGGATTGATTCAAGTCTCCACTCACACTTGATTTATTCAATTCTGTTCCAACTCCATCACTGCGTCCGCTGCCAACCGGAGTTAAAATCACCCCTGATTTGCTCGTATTGATATTGCTCAATGCATTTTTCGAAGATGAAATCAAGGCATTCACATTTTTGGTATTATAAGCCAATTCCACTTTGTTAACACCCGATTGTATGAAGAATTTTTTAGAAAGTTGGTAATTTACTTTAACCCCAATAGAAAGCGCATTGTCAGAGGTTTTTGCATTGTCAGACAAGGCATTATTCAAAGGAGAGCCATTCTGAAGTGAATTGTAAAAGACAGGAGCTATAGTTGGCCCAACAGACCATTTTTTGTCGATAGTATTAGCTGTGTTTATCTTTTCAGGAATACGTTCCATCCGCGATGTTATCGATTCGGTTTCATTCAATTCGTCAAGAAAAGCATTTTTATCTACCACGTATTTATTCTCAATAGTAGAATACATTGATGCTATTGCGTCAGTGGTAACAATTACCTTGTTAGAAGGTTTCTTTACAAAAATGGGTTTCCCCGTCTTTCTAACTGCTTCTTTACCTTTGGTATTATCGGCTAATTCTGTTGGCTGGTTTATGAATATTGGGGTAAGAAGGGTTTCAACAGATCCATCAATAGTTGTTTCGTCAGTTTCACTAACCTGAGAATTAACAGGAGCTACTTCATTATTATTAAAAAACAAAAACCCTGTAGTGACAAGAGCAACCAGCATCACGGCTACCCCACTGAGTTTTTTCCAAAGAGCAATAGACGGTCTGGAAGTTCTGCCGTTAAGCTTACCTTCAATGTTGTTCCAGACTCTTTTATTTGGATATACCTCCAAATCTTTTAAGTTTTCCTGAAAAACCCTATCTATGTTTTTTCTTTCTAACATTTCACTATTTGCTTGTTAAAACAGCCCGGCGTTCTTTTGCTGCTGAGTTAACTCAACTTTTTCTTTTAAGATCAATCTTGCTCTTGACAAGTTTGACTTTGATGTTCCTTCTGCTATATGCAGCATGGTTGATATTTCCTTATGAGAAAAACCATCCAGCACATAAAGGTTGAATACCATTCTATATCGTTCAGGCAATTCCTGAATTATTTTCAATAAAAAGTCAAGAGAAATCTCATTTTCATCTATTTCAACTTCCACTTCCTCCGGATAATTTTCTTCTATCAAATTCAAAATATTCTTTTGACGATAGGTTTGTAAGGCTGTATTGATTACAATTCTTTTCATCCATCCTTCAAAAGAACCCTTAAATTGAAACTGGTCAATTTTATTAAAGATTGTGATAAAGGCCTCTTGTAAATTGTCTTCTGCTTCTTCCCGCGTCTTTGAATATTTCAAGCAGATAGCGAAAAGCTTACCAGCAAAAAGGTGGTATACCTCAGACTGGGAGATAATATCTCCACTTTTACATTTTTGTATGAGTCGTTTCAAACCCATTGGCGTTTTTATCACTTAAATTAATTATCGGAACTTCCACAGTTAAATAAATGGGTTCCCCGTTATCATCCTCTCCTTGCCAGAATCTAAAAATATACGGACTCTCCTGCAAAGCATGTACCTTAAAGGTGAGTTCCTGTTCTAAATCAATGATTTCGCAATCGTTACTTTCAATAGCGAGCGAAATCACAGCTACGTTTCTAGCATTCTCGTCGTATTCGTATAAAATGTCACTATTGACATAACAGTCTTCGGGGACAATATATTTTACCGAGATATCATATATTTCTCCGTATTCAAATTCTTCAGGTACCACAGCCTCTTCTACAGGCAGTAATTCATAATGATAATCATTACTGTCATCATCTGAGCATGATACCAATATTACAACTGCAAAAATTACGAAAAATATTTTTTTAATGACCATATTTTAACAAAAAAAGCAACTATTTGTATATTTTAAGATACTCAATTGTTAATTGGTTGCGTAAAAAAGGGCTACTTTTGTTAAAAAACAAGCCTTTATCACATGGATATTTTCAGTATTTCAGACTTTCGGAATTTTGAAACCGAAGCCTTGAAAATATTTAAATATCAAGCCAAAAGCAATCCTGTTTACAGGCGCTTTATTGAACTCTTAGGTATAGATCAAAACACTGTAAGAACGTTAAATGAAATCCCTTTTCTTCCCGTTGAATTTTTTAAATCACATGAGGTTTTAAGCAATACGGAAAAAGTTGAACGTGTTTTTACCAGCAGTGGCACCACAGGGATGATTCAAAGTCGGCATTTGGTGACTGATCTAAAATTATACGAAGAAAGTTTTACCAGGGGGTTTGAATTTTTCTATGGGGGCATTGAAAAGTATACGGTGCTTGCCTTACTTCCCGGTTATTTGGAAAGAAAGGGTTCTTCTTTGATTTATATGGCAGATCACTTCATCAGAAAAAGCAGCTCAAACCACAGCGGTTTTTACCTGAATGAATTGGATGCACTGAGTGATCTACTTACAAACTTGGATTCAAAAGGGGAGAAAGTTCTTCTTATTGGAGTAACCTATGCCTTATTGGATCTTATTGAAAGTCGTAAGTTCGACCTTAAGAATACTGTTGTTATGGAAACGGGTGGAATGAAGGGTAAGAGAAAAGAACTCGTAAGAAAGGAGCTTCATGAGATACTTTGCGAGGGATTTGGTGTAAACAAAATTCATTCCGAATACGGGATGACCGAATTGTTGTCGCAGGCTTATTCTTTGGGTGATGGGATCTTTGAGACTCCTCCATGGATGAAGATCCTGATAAGAGATACCGAAGACCCGTTTCGAATTCTTGAAAACAACAGAAATGGTGGCATCAACATTGTAGATCTCGCAAATGTCAATTCCTGTTCATTTATTGCCACACAGGATCTGGGTCATAAAATCAGCAACAACAAATTTGAAATTCTTGGTAGGTTTGACCATTCCGATATCAGGGGATGCAACCTTATGGTGGTTTAATATTTTTTATCGATCCAGATCAGTAATTTTAAACTGAGCCTGTAGAAAAGATATCCTATCAGAATTCCTATTAAAGCCCCCATCACAACATCTAATGGAAAGTGAACCCCGATATACATTCGACTATACGAAAACAATAAGGGCCAGATAAAAAATAAGATGGTGTATTTATAATATTTTTTAAGGCTAAGATGCATCATTACTGAAACTGCTGTTGAAGTAGTGGCATGACCGGAAACAAAACTAAAGCTAGAGTTATTCTTCAGAATCCTGATCAGTTCATTTATAGTCGGGTCTCGGTTTGGCCTCAGCCTTTCAAAGTAATTCTTGAGAAAAACAGTGAATTGATCAGAAAATGTAACCAGAACAGCAGTAAGTAATAACAATCCAAGACCTTTTTTCCAGCCAAAGGCCCTAAATATCAAATAAAAGAATAAAAGATATAGAGGAATCCAGCTCAGTTGGTTTGTAGTAGCGAGCCAGAAACTGTCCCAGTTTTCCGATCCCAATCCATTGATAAAGACAAGGAGATCCTTATCGTGTTGAATAATTTTATCTAAAAAGTTCAAGCTATAAGTTTCTTTTTATAGGGCCAGTAAGGTCATCAATATTATCCTTCACTTTGTTCTTAATCTTCTTAACTTCCTTTTCAATATCGCTGGTTAGATTGGTATCTATTCCCTGCTTTTTAACACCTTCAGTAATTTCTTTTTTCACTTCATTAGTAGCATTCTTAAGCTGCTGCATGCCCTTCCCAAGGCCTCGAGCCAGTTCTGGTAGCTTATCTGCCCCGAACAACATCACCACGATCACAAGAATGATAAATATTTCAGCTCCGCTAATAAATAATAACATATTTTTTCAATTACAGTACAAAGATAATATAATTACTCATTTTAATGTGGAATGGCCAATAAGGCTTTGTAGTTTTTTATTCTTTATACCTCCAGCTTGTAAGATCTGCTCCTGGAGGAGCCGAAGCAGCAATCCTTTTCATGATTTTTGGAACATACATGGAATTATATCGCAATCGGGAGATATGGTTCGGATTATCCTGATCGCCATTCCAGCAGTGCTCGGCTCTGTCGCCATAATCCACTTCACCGTCATAATAAGGATCAGTCGTATTTTCCAAAAAGGACTCCATGGAATAAACTGCATTGTTCAAATAATAATTATCCATATCTCCACAATAAATATGGATTTTGCCTTTTAATTTTTCTCCCAATTTATCCCAGTCTCTTTCAAGAATATAACGAAGATCATAGTTTTCTTTCCAATAATCAGCCACAACAGGATTGATGTCACCTGTGTATTTATCCCAAATTCGTTCCGGATATCCATCATCAGCCTGGGGAGAATAAGTTGCTTCCCAAATATCAAATTGTTGACCTGATCTTGATTTGTCTCCTAAGACCAATTCAAGATGGTTGTCTTGTTTTACTGTAGAGGTAATCTGCCCCAGAAAGTCTCTGTGGGAAGGAACTTCAAGAGTTTTAAAATCCGTTTTATAGAAATAGGCGTTCTTATCTTCATATATATTGGTGAGGCAATAACTGCTGAAGTCAATAGGGTCGGGGCAGGCGGCAAAACACCCATTATATTCGTCGGGATATTTTACTTGAACTGCCAGGGCCTCCCAACCACCGGTTGAGCCTCCGTAGAGAAACCGTGACCAGCCTTCTCCCATTCCCCGGAATTCTTTTTCAATATACGGGATTAGTTCATAGGTTATGGCGTCACCATAAGGTCCCTGACTTGCTGAATTTACAGCGTAGGAATCATCGTAATAAGGAGTTGGATGCTGAATTTCAATAATAAGAAATCTTGGAAAGTCCGGTTCGTTCCATCTTTTGTAAAAGTTATAAGCCTCCTCTTGTTGAATGATGTTATACCCTTCTATTTTAAACCTGTCGGAATAAACCGGTTCCAGGTCCTTATCAGGCGGTGTAGTTCGAAACCCGCCAATATCAGAAGGGAAATGCCCGTGAAATATCATAAGGGGATATTTAGCCTCTGGATGTTTGTCAAAGTTTTTAGGCAATAAGATATGGGCACCCAAGTAGATGTCACGGCCCCAAAATTCTGATAGTTTTTCAGACTTGAATTTAATGTGTTTAACCCATTCTGTATCCTCAGGTTCTTCGATAACCGATATGGTTTGATCCAGGACCAATTCAAAACTTTCAAATCCGTTTTTACCGATCTTTATCTTAAAAGGCTTGCTGTAAAGATTGCCGGGAGAACGGTTCCACTGCTGCCCTTCTCCATTATCCATGGGAAGTTTGACGGTTTGGCCCGTAGACAGTTTAAAAGTCTCATAAACATGAAAAAGACCCTGAACATAATATTCACCTTCCTTTAAATCACTAAGTTTTTCCAGAGGGAAGCCCAGTGCCTTTTCATCAAACAATATCTTTTGTTCTGGTTGATGATTTACCACATTCATTCCGAAGATTATTTGTGACTTCAACCCTCCATTTATTTGAAACCTGGGTTCTGTTTCGTTATTGTTCGCAAAGATCAGTAGTAGCCTACCATCCAAGGTTTTTTGATTATTTGTTGCAGTTAGAGAAACATTGATCTCCGCATTTTTTTTATCTGAATTTTGCTGACATGCTGATAAGACAATGAGAATCAGGCCTAGTATAGGAAAGGATAATTTCATACTATATTAATTTGATCTGAAGTTAAGCATAAAAAAATATTCCAGGTTTCAGCTTATTTCTTGGTGAGCATTCTTTTAATCTCATTGAGCTTCATTAGGGCGTCAATTGGAGTTAAGGTGTCAATATTTGTGCTTAAGATTTCTTCTTTGATCTCTTCAAGTAAGGGATCATCTAAGTTGATAAAGCTCAATTGCAAGTCCTTATGGGAAGCCGCTTTTAATTTAGCCTGTATTTCTTCGGAAGCATGACTTTTTTCGAGATGAGACAGCATCTTGTTTGCTCTGTGAAGTACAGGGCCCGGCATTCCTGCAAGTTTGGCCACGTGTATTCCAAAGCTGTGTTTGCTTCCACCCGGAACCAGCTTTCTGATAAATATGACCTTATCTTTGAGTTCTTTGACCGAAACGTTGAAATTTTTGATTCTTTCAAATGTTTCACTCATATCATTCAGCTCGTGATAATGTGTAGCGAATAGTGTTTTTGCCTTTGTGGGATGTTCATGCAGGTATTCTGCTATGGCCCATGCTATTGAAATTCCATCATAAGTACTGGTACCACGACCTATTTCATCAAGTAAGATCAAACTCCTTTCTGATAAATTGTTCAATATATTTGCCGTTTCGTTCATTTCGACCATAAAGGTTGATTCACCCATGGAAATGTTATCACTGGCCCCAACTCTCGTAAAAATTTTGTCTACAACACCAAGTCTTGCATTTTGAGCAGGAACATAAGATCCAATTTGGGCTAGAAGAACAATCAGAGCGGTTTGCCTTAAAATGGCCGACTTACCACTCATATTAGGGCCCGTTATCATGATGATCTGTTGCTGATCACGATTGAGAACAATATCATTGGCAACATACTGTTCTCCCGAGGGAAGCTGTTTTTCAATTACAGGATGCCTCCCGTTATGAATCTCAATTAAAGTAGAATCATCCACGTCGGGCCTAACGTAATTATTGCTTACAGCAACTTCGGCAAAAGATCCCAAGCAGTCAAGTTGTGCTATGAGCTGTGCATTTTTTTGAATTTTTATTATAAAGGGAACGATAGACCCCAATAAATCAGTGTAAATATCAAGCTCTATGGCTGCAATTTTTTCCTGGGCACCCAAAATTTTTGATTCGTACTCCTTGAGTTCTTCTGTAATATATCGCTCTGCAGAAACCAGAGTTTGTTTTCTGATCCAATCTTCCGGCACTTTATCTTTGTGCGTGTTTCTTACCTCAATATAATATCCGAAAACATTGTTGAAAGCAATTTTTAAACTACTGATCTGAGTTCTTTCGATCTCCCGACTTACAATATGTTCAAGATATTCCTTGCCAGAATTGCTAATATGTCTCAGTTCATCCAATTCTACACTTACACCAGATTTAACAACATTACCTTTGCTGATTGCAACAGGGGCGTTATCTTCAAGTGTATCGTGAATTAAGGAGATCAGTTCTGTCATCGGATCCAGTTCTGAGGCAAGAGAAATGAGTTGTTGATTAGCACTTTTCAGAGCCATTTCTCTAAGGGGTATAGTAGCCTCTAGCGAATTTTTCAAAAGAGCGACTTCTCTTGGATTGATCTTAGCCGTTGCCACTTTTGAAACGAGTCTCTCAAGATCGCTTATCTGATCAATTTGCTCGTTTTGACTGTGGAGATATTGTTCGTTCTGTATAAAGAATTTGACTATTTCATGACGATTTTTTATGTCCTCAATATTTTTTAAGGGTAGTGCCAACCATCTTTTTAGGAGTCTGCCCCCCATAGGAGAAATCGTTTTATCGATAACATCCAGCAAGGTCACGGATCCGGGTGTATTGCCATGATAGAGCTCTAGGTTGCGAACAGTAAATCGATCCATCCAAACAAAATCATCTTCAATTAGTCTTTGGATATTAGAAATATGTTCAAGCTTGTGATGCTGTGTTTCTGAGAGATAATGAAGAATTACGCCTGATGCAACAATTCCCTCATGAAGGTCATCAATACCGTAGCCTTTAAGCGAGCGTACCTTAAAATGCCGGCTAAGGATTTCGCCAGAGGCATCTTCATTAAAGATCCAGTCGTCGAGATAGAAGGTGTAGAACTGACTCCCAAAATATTCATTGAATTTAAGTTTACAATCTTTTTGAATAAGTACCTCACTTGGGTCAAAATTCTGCAATAATTTATCTATGTATTCCTGATTTCCCTGTGAAGTGATAAATTCTCCTGTTGAGACGTCTAATAAAGAAATACCAATTTGTTTCTTGCCAAAATGAAGCGCTGCCAAAAAATTATTGGTTTTTGATTGCAATACTTCATCATGTAAAGAAACTCCAGGAGTGATGAGTTCAGTGACCCCTCTTTTCACAATATTTTTTGTGAGTTTCGGATCTTCCAGTTGATCGCAAATGGCCACACGTAAACCTGCCTTCACCAGTTTGGGAAGGTACGTGTTCAAAGAGTGATGTGGGAATCCGGCTAAAGCAGTCTCACTATCTGATCCGGCCCCTCTTTTTGTAAGCACAATTCCGAGGATTTTCGAAGCTTTCCTGGCATCTTCACCAAAAGTTTCATAAAAGTCGCCAACACGAAACAATAGCAAAGCGTCAGGATACTTGGTTTTGATATTGTTATACTGCAACATCAAGGGGGTAACTTTTTTCGCTTTTGCCTTAGTCAATGGTCAGAAGATTTTAATAATTAATGTAATTCAACCTCAGAAATAAGGGGTCAGGGAGGCAAAGATATAATATTAAAAAGAATACGGAAATTGAGAACTACGAAAAGCCTAATGATATGAGAGTTACACCCTGATTCAGTAGTAAGTTTTGACACTTTTAAGAATAAGTGCTGAGGATTTGAATTTAGAGATGCAAGCCACATTCAGTTTTGGGAGAATTATTCCAGCGTCCATGACGGTCATCTCCTGGAACCGTGCAATGGAAGCAACCAATTGATGAATATCCTTTGGATTTCAAGGGGTGAAAAGGTAAATGATGATCAATAATAAATTGGTCCCTTTCTGCATAATCTATGTCCAATAGAGGATAAAACTTTACTATGTTTTCTTTCTCTTCAAAAATATTTAGGCTACTACGGTGATCACTTTGCCATTTCATCAATCCTGAAACCCAAATCTTATAGTCTTTTTTAATATGATCCAAGGGTTTGACCTTGTTGATATGGCAGCATCTGTTAGGATTATTTTTCCAAAGTTCTTTTTCTTTAGACAATTCATATTCTTTTGGCTCGGCTTTTATACTGACAACATTCAGATCATATAATTTTGTAAGGTATTCTTTATAGATCAAAGTTTCTTTAAAGTGGTAACCGGTATCTATAAAATAGATAATCTGGTCTTTGTTAATATCCGAAAACACCTTGAGTAAAAAAGCAGAAGTAGCGGCGAACGCGGAAGTGATCATTATTTCATTTGCATCAAAATCTTTATACAGCTGTTCTACTCTCTGGTATACATTCAAGTTCTCGTATTGCTGGTTAAGTTTTTCAATTCCGGGATGATTAACTAGGCTTATCATAATAATTGGATTATAAAAATAAGGCGCTAAAATAGTAATATATTCAGGCCTTTTGATAAAAAAAATGTTAAAAAACTACAAACCCTACCGGAAAACTATGATAAAAGTCATGTTTTGCTCAATTTATATCTATTTCAAATAAAAAATCTTTATTTGAAACTACCTGACTTGGATTTTATAATTTTGCAATTCCAACAAGAGTTACAATGCGAAAATTAAAGAACAGCGAATTAAACAGGCTGAATATTGAGCAATTCAAACAGTCTGAAAAAACACCCCTTATAGTAGTATTGGATAACATAAGAAGCCTGAACAACATTGGATCGGTATTCAGAACTTCAGATGCTTTTTTAATAGAAAAAATTTATCTGTGCGGGATCACGGCTCAACCTCCCCACAAAGAAATTCATAAAACTGCTTTAGGATCCACAGAATCTGTAGAATGGGAATATGTGGAAAGCACAAAAGACTTGGTCACAAGACTTAAAGCCGACAAGATCAAGGTGCTTTCAATTGAACAGGCCGATCAAAGTACATCCTTGAAAGCGTTTATTCCGGATGAGGGAGTAAAATATGCTGTTGTGTTTGGCAATGAGGTAAAAGGGGTAAACCAAGATGTTGTGGATGCATCTGATCGATGTCTTGAAATCCCACAATTCGGAACCAAGCATTCTCTTAATATCTCTGTAAGTTGCGGTGTCGTTATTTGGGATCTTTTTGTTAAAATGAAAATCAATTCACCTCAGTAGTCTATTCATTTACTAAAAGGAAAGGATCTTGTGAAGATCTCCTGATTGCCAAGTTTTATGATTAAGTTCAGAAGGAGTAAATTTTGATATTTTTTTAACAGCTTTCACTTTAAAGTTTTATATTTTCGCTAATTCGGAATCATTTACGATAGCCAGAAGAATGACGGATAAAAAACAGAGAAGATATGATCAGGCCTATTTGAAGATGGCAATAGAATGGTCAAAACTTTCTCACTGCAAAAGAAAACAGGTTGGGGCCTTGATCGTTAAAGGTAAAATGATCATCTCCGACGGATATAACGGAACGCCAACAGGTTTTGACAATTGCTGTGAAGATGACCTAGGGAATACAAAATGGCACGTGTTACACGCTGAAGCCAATGCAATCTTAAAAGTTGCCTCATCTACACAGGCTTGTCAGGGAGCAACACTTTACATTACATTGTCGCCGTGTAAGGAGTGCAGTAAACTAATTCACCAATCTGGCATTAGAAGAATGGTTTATGCGAATTCCTATAAAGATGAATCAGGCATTGATTTTTTAAGAAAGGCTAATATTGAAATTTTATACTTGCCCATAAATGAATAGAAGAACCAGAATATTTCTCCCTTTGATCATTGCGATTTCTATTGCAGTGGGCATATTTTTAGGCAGTTCCCTGAATTATCAGAAGAAGACCATAACTTTTTTTGGCGGGACACCCCAGGAAAGGAAAATCAAGCGATTGATTGATTATATCCAATATGAATATGTTGATGAAGTTGATACAGATAGTTTATTGGATGGAACGATTAAGCATATGCTAGATAAGCTTGATCCTCATTCAGTGTATATTTCAGCAAGGGAGTTAGAGGGGGTATCAGAGTCTATGAATGGGAAATTCGTGGGTATAGGGATTCAGTTCAGAATGTATAGAGATTCTTTAACGGTTGTTAAGGTGCTTGACAACGGACCCAGTGAAAAGGCTGGTATTAAGGCAGGTGATAGGATTCTCATAGCGAATAATGATACACTTTTTGGTAAACAAATTAAGAGCAACTATATTCTAAAAACTTTAAAAGGCAAGCCGGACACTTCGGTTGACCTTATCATTTACAGAAAATCAGAGAATAAAGAACTTCCATTTACCATTATTCGGGATGAAGTTCCCATCAATAGCATTGATGCTCATTATATGCTTGGGGAAGAATTGGGTTATATTAAAATCAACAAGTTTGCAGCAACTACCTATGACGAATTCAAAGTAGCTCTGAACGATCTACTCGAACAAGGGATGAAGAAGCTGGTGTTGGATCTAAGACATAACCCAGGAGGATATTTACAGAAAGCAACTCAAATTATCGATGAATTCCTTGAAGATGGAAAACTCATCGTTTTTACAAAGAACAAAAAAGAAAGAATTGACGAAACATTTGCGACCAGCAAAGGAGATTTTGAAGATGGACATGTATTTGTTCTGATTAACGGAGCTTCAGCTTCTGCCAGTGAAATTGTTGCCGGTGCTTTACAGGATAATGATAAAGGCACCATTGTAGGCCGAAGATCATTTGGGAAAGGCCTGGTACAGCAAGATATGCAATTAGGTGACGGATCAGCTGTACGTCTTACAGTGGCCAGATATTACACGCCAACAGGGAGATCAATTCAAAAACCATATGAGAACAAAGAGAATGGTGAATACTTCAATGATTTCCAGGAGCGGTATAAAGGGGGTGAACTAATGAGTGCCGATAGCATCAAAGTTAATGATTCTTTAAAATATGAAACCCCGAAAGGAAAGATCGTTTATGGGGGTGGAGGAATAATTCCGGACGTCTTTGTTTCCATAGATACAACCATGTTTTTCCCTGATTTTCACTATCAACGGTCACGTCAATTCGTCTTTCAATATTTAGATACTCATATGGATGAATTCGAAGGCTGGAGTTTTGATAAGTTTATGACCGATTTTGATAGGGATAAACATATCTATACTGAATACATGTCGGAAATCCCAAGCGAATTCCAGAGTTTTACAGTAGAAGAAGGTGAGAATTTCAGGTTATACTTAAAGGCCTTGTTTGCGCAACAGGTATTTGATATCAATGCCTACTTTAAGATTGTTAACAAGCAGGACATAATGATCAAGAAGGTAATTGAATTGAATAATGAAGGTTATCCTCTTGAACCTTAGGGGCTTTAGGTTTAATTTTTTGGTTCAGAATCATGTACCATGGAGGTTTGCCCTCTATTCCATTGGGTTAAGATTTCTGTAGCAACATGGGCGCCGCTGCCTGCCGCTATTGCGAATTGACTTCGCCATCCTGCCAATACGCCGGCAACATAAAGGTTCTGAACAATCTTATGATCGGTATTTCTCAATTGAATACGCTCTTTTCGTGCTGGCAGATTTGGATGGGCTTCCACATATTGATTCAAACCATCAATGCTAAATAAATTTGAAGGACCAACAGCAATGACCACAATTTGGCTCGAGTAGTTGTTTTTATTGGTGCTTACACTGAATCCTTTATCAGATGAATGAACTGCTGTAGTTTTCTCTTTTTCAATTTGTACTACATGAGGATAGGTTTCTGCTAATTGCTCCTTACCCTTTAAAAGAATCTCTTTGCCAATGCTACCTGGTGCAATTCCCAATACATTATTGAAAAGAGCTCCGTCAAGGGCAGAAGTCTTTTGATGCATAATAATACCAATTTTTTTGTCTTTGGCGAATGGTTTATACTGAGCAGAACCCATGACTAAAGCACAAGACATTCCGGCAACACCTCCACCAATAATTAGCACATCGAAATTCATAAGTTGTTAATTGAAAAGTCCTTGAATATTTGAAGCAAAAAGTTTTACAGCTATGGCCAAAAGAATTACCCCAAATATTTTTCTGACTACATTGATACCACCTTCACCAATTAGCCTCTCAATTTGAGCAGATGATTTTAATACAATGTATACAAATATCATATTTATGATAATGGCTGCGATGATATTGACCGTTTGAAACTCCGCTTTTAGTGATAATATGGTCGTCATGGTTCCGGCACCGGCAATCAGTGGAAAGGCTAGCGGAACAACACTGGCGGTTTTAGGTGATTCTTCTTTGTAAAGCTGAACACCAAGAATCATTTCTATTGCCAGAAAGAAAATTACAAACGAACCGGCCACAGCAAAGGAATAAACATCTATGCCAATCAGATTCAATATTTGCACGCCTAAAAACAAAAACAGGATCATAATAAACATGGCAACTATCGATGCCTTTTCCGATTGAATATGACCTACTTTCTGTCGCAAACCAATAATGATGGGAATACTACCAACAATATCTATCACGGCAAATAATACCATGGTTGCTGTGATAATTTCTTTAAAATTAAGTTCCATTAAAATGTTTTAAAAATGTGAGCAAAGTTAGAGAATTAGATTCAATGGATAAGCAGAAATATTTTAGTAAATAAAGTTAATAGATGTCTGTAAATGCGGTATATAAATCTGGACAAAACAGTTGATTTTTATGATCTTTTGTTAAAAAGAATGTATTTTTGCCGCAATTAAATCAGCCGAAATGTTCCAATTAGATAAGACTATAATCTCCGAGGAAGTTCTTGAAAGGGAATTTGTTTGTAATCTAAGTGCATGTAAAGGAGCTTGCTGCGTTAATGGTGATGCCGGGGCTCCACTAGAAAACGAGGAGTTGCCAATTCTTGAGGAAATACTTCCGATCCTTAAAAAATATTTAAGAAAGGAAGGGCTTGAGGCTATAAAAAAACAAGGCCCTTTTACAACCAATGAACTGGGCGAACATGAAACCACCTTAATTGATGGAGCTGATTGCGCCTATGTGATCTATGACGAAAAGAAGGTTGCCTTATGCGGAATAGAGGAAGCTTATAATCAAGGAGAAATAACTTTTAAAAAGCCTCTGTCATGCCACTTATATCCGATAAGAATTAAACAATACAGTGAATTTGCCGCGGTCAATTACGATCGCTGGGAAATTTGTGACGACGCTTGTAGCTTAGGTAAAGAATTAAGCGTCCCTGTGTTTAAATTCGTAAAACAAGCCCTTGTACGTAAATTTGGAGAACAATGGTACAAGGACCTTGAAAAAGTAGCTGAAGAAAGAAACCGTTCCATTCAATCTTAGTTTACCTTATCTCAATTTGATAACTTAGTTTATATTTACTTTTTCTTATATTCAAGATTAATAGTGGCTAACCGATTATTATATATATGTTTTCTCTTTTTGACCACATCTATGGTTTGGGCTCAGGGAACAGAAAAGGAATATGTGATTAATCAAAACCGAATCGC
The DNA here is from genome assembly GCA_964595535.1 of uncultured Flavobacteriaceae bacterium. Lineage (GTDB taxonomy): Bacteria > Bacteroidota > Bacteroidia > Flavobacteriales > Flavobacteriaceae > Lutimonas. The sequence goes on from CAZQRD010000034.1 coordinate 16,363, forward strand.
CTCCGAACTGAATCGCGAAGGCAAGTTTGCAAAAGCAGATAAAGTTCTCGACGAGCTATTAACCAAGTTAAGAATTGAGAATGCTGATGATAGATTCTTTGCTACAACATATCAGACCAAAGCAAAGGTTGTGCAAAGCCTCGGGAATTATGAAGAATCTACAAAGCTGGCAAGATCATCACTTTTAATTTCTCTCAAACATTCGGATAGCTTAAATATTGCCGACAGCTATAACACCATTGGTATTAATCACTATTTTGAAGCGGATTACGATAGTACGACCTATTATTATGAAAAGTCTTTCGAAATTAAAAAGAGAATAAAAACCGATCCATATGCCCTGGCAGTATCGGCATATAACATCGGTCTTGTTTTTGATGATCTGGGGCAAAAAGAAAAGGCGCTGGACCTTTATCAGCAAGCCGAGAAACTTCTGTTAAAAAGCGGACAACCAAAGAATTTTCTTTCAGATGTGTATGTTGGAATGGCATTGATCTATTTCTACTCAGGAGAAGTTTCCAAAGCAGAAATTTATGGGGAAAAGGCGATGGAAAAAGGACTGATATCTTACGGAGAATTTAATCCAAATATGACCTTTGTATATACGTCTTATGCTAATATTTTGGAAGCCGACAATAAATATGACGAGGCCGTCGAGTTACTGGAGAAAAATCTAAAAATCAGAATATCGACGTATGGTCAATGGCATAGATGGACCTGTGAAACGTATTATGATCTTGCAAATTCGTATGTATTGGTTAAAAAATATGATAAGGCTGAAGCATACTACAAGAAGGCCATAGAAATTGGCAAGAAAATAAACAGCAGACAATATTTGGCGAACGCCAGGAATTTTTTGGCCCAATTGTATCTTGACAGGAGCATCCACCTTGATAAAGCGGAAAGATTACTGCTCGAATCACTTGAGACCAACATTCATATTTATGGTGATAAAAGTGATTTAGTTGCAGAGAATTATCTGCAATTAGCAAAATTGTATAAACTTAAAGGAGATGTATTTAAGTTTGTAGATTATGTGCAGAAAAGCCTTAAAGCCGCCAATTATGTAAAAGGTAGTTTAGGAAATATAATTGGTCCGATGCAGGCCCTTAATTCATTAATGCTTCTAAGTGATTGGTACATTGAATCCTATGAAAAGGATCGTAAAAATCAAAACCTGTTTGAAGCTTATAGATTAGTCGATCAGAAAATAGCGCTGATAAAGCACACACAAAATAATTTTTCATCCGATCGTTCCCGGATAGATTTTGCCAACAAATACAGAGAAATCTTTGAAGCTGATCTAGGTCTTTGCTGGTTGCTGTATCAAGAAACTCAGGAGCGCAAATACCTTCAAAAGGCATTCGAACTTTCTGAAACGAATCGAAATACAACCTTGTTGAAAGGATTACAAGGAATTAAATACAGAGCTTATGGCGAAATACCATCTGCAAAACTAGAATTGGAACAAGTGACAAAAAAGGCCTTGGAAAGGGTTAAAATGGATATCTTTTTTGAAAAGACTTCAAGCGAACCTGACAAGGAACTTTATAAGTCGCTTTTAGACAGACGAATTCTATTAAGCAATAAGCTAGATAGTATTTATAAGGATTTTAACAAGAAATATCCAAAATTCAAAAATATTAGTTCAGATAAGGAATTAGTAACTATTGAAGAGGTCCAGGCTGGCTTAGATAATGATACTCAAGTGATCACATATTTTTTGGGAGAACAGAGCTTATTTAGCTTCAATATTAGAAAGGACACGGTAAGTTTGTTGAGAGCAGATATTGCAGATAAACTAGTAAGCATTACCAATGATTTTAAAAACCACTTATCAAAAAGAGACAATATTGATGAATTAAGTTATGACCTTTTTATGTACTTGTTAGGTCAGCAGTTTGATCGGGAGAAAACGAATCTGGTCATAGTTGCTGATAATGTATTGAATTATATTCCTTTTGAAATTCTTCGATCTTCCGACGGGTCATTACTTTTAGAAAAGTATAATATAAGTTATAATGGCTCGGTAAGGATATTTCTGGAATTAAAAAAGGAGTTTTTTAAATATAATGCGCCTCGAGATTGGGCCGGATTCTCACCTACCTACGCTGAAGAGGGAGCGTTGCTATCTTCAAATGAAGAAATTAATGAAATAGCAGCATTAACTGATGGGGTGAAGTTTGTTGGGGAGGCTGCAAAAAAGGAAAACTTTTTATTACATAACAAAGAGTTCTCAATATTGCATTTTTCCATGCATGCTAAAATCGATAATGAAAACCCTCTTTACAACAGGCTTCTTTTTGAAGATGGAGAGCTTACCTCATCCGAAATATACACCTCAAACTCTCAAGCTAATTTGGCAGTGTTAAGTGCTTGTAATACAGGTTTTGGTAAAATTGAGAAAGGTGAAGGTGTGATGAGTATGGCCAGGGCATTTCACTATTCAGGGATACCATCTGTTGTGATGAGTTTATGGAAAGTTCCGGATCAGGAAACGAAAACGATCATGATTGATTTTTACAGGTATTTAAAAAAAGGTAAGAGCAAGAGTGAAGCATTGAGGAGGGCAAAACTCAATTATCTAGACAATACTTCTGACATCGCATTAAAACATCCTTATTATTGGTCAGGGTTTGTCATTAATGGAAATACGGATCCTATTAAAATAAAAAATACAATCCATCCTTTAATTTGGATCGCATTATCCATATGTGGCCTATTAATGATGGCTTACCTTATTAAAAGATTCAGGTAATTATTTTAGATAGTCTAGGATTTCCTTTGCTTCTTGTTTTTTAAACGTTGAATCAGGATTATTTGCTACCAGAGAAAGTTCTGATATAGCCTTTTCGTTCTCGTTCTTTTGAAGGTAAGCTAAAGCGAGAAACCATTTTGATTTGTCACTGAATTCATCAGATAAGCCTTCAAGTTTCCCTGCACCGCTTACAGGACCTAATAATTCAATAGCTTCATCTGACTTACCAACTGCCAAATAACTCAAACCTTTATAATATAGGATATATGTTTCATCCGGACTCTCCACAGAATTGAATAAGTTTATCGCTTTGTAGTAATCCTTAGCTTCATAAGCTACAAATGCTATGTATTCAATGGTATTTAAACTCTCTCCTCTGACTACTGGTTGAATCGTATTTCTGTCAGCTTTAAAATATTCGGCATAAATAGACTCATTGGATGGGTAATAAGCACTTTTTATTGTCCAGGTCGTCATGCCTGTAATGAGTACTAAGGAAGCAGCGACTAGCCATTTTTTAGGTATGAACATAAACGCCGAATTCTTCTTTACGTTCTCTTCTATTTGAGAAAGAGTAGATTGTAATTCTTCCTTTTGATTAGCTGCGATGGCCTGTTTCAGGTCTTTTTGAAACTGAAATTCGTTTTTAAAATTCAAATCGTTTTGCAAAAGATCATTAAAGAGTTTTTGCTCCTTAGGACAAAGAGAATTTTCAAAATAGCGATCAATTAATTCATGATTTTCCATAATGCTTATTTACCAAATCTTTAAGCTGTTTGATACAACGTGATTTTTGACTTTTTAAAACCTTCTTATTGCTATAGTTCAGAATTACTTTGATTTCATCAAGATTGTAGCCCTGATAATAGAACAAATTTAAGATACTTTTACATCTATCACCTAACTGACCATAGTATTTTTTTAACAACTGTTGTTCTTTAGTTAAAACTGGACCATAAAGGTTAACATCAAAATCTATATTTTCTTCAACAAGATTAAAATCATTTGTCATATGTATTTTTGATTGAACCCTAAAATTATGATAGATTTTATATTTTCCAATTGCAAAAAGATATGTTGAAATATTACTCTGAAGATGGTCAATTTTACCATTGATAGCATTTTCCCTTAAAACCAGTATAGAATCCTGGTAAATATCTATAGCATCATTTTCATCGACATTGTATTTTTTAGAAAAATTGATAAACCCTTCTCTGTTATCGAGATATATTTTTTCCAAAGTCTTTTGGTCACCTCTTTTTAGTAGTTCAATAAGATTTTTTGATTCCTGGTGGTTCATGAGTAGCAAAGAAAGTAAAAAGATTTATAAATAGCCGAATGATCTTTGATGGATCATGAATAAGCTTTTGTTTTAGTCAAAATTACAGGAATCTAATATTGCTATTGTTTTTATAGCCATTCACATGGTAAGGTTTATCCTTTTAAAAAGTTTTTTTCTTATTTAATAGATACTAATCCCAAGGTTTTACAGAGTCTTTATCAATTAGTATCAAGGGCTTCATAGTTGAAAGGTATTGACTTCGCCCTAAATTGATCGCGCAGATCAAAATAGCGATTAGGGCGAAATGACAATGAAATTGAGTATTTGGCCCAGCAATTTTTGTCATTATTGATTATATTCGAGCCTTGAAAAGAAATGTATGAAAAAAGTATTTGGCCTGAAAGGTCGTATTCAACATTACGCTTGGGGAGGGCATAAATTTATTCCAGATTTACTAGCGATTGAATCTAACCAGAAACCATATGCAGAATATTGGCTGGGTGCTCATGTCAATGCTCCGGCTTTGGTTGAGACGGAAGATGGAGACTTGCCTCTGGATGCTTTATTAGAAACGAACGCACAAAAATATTTAGGAGAATTGACTTTTAAAAGGTTTGGCAGATTGCCATTTCTGTTTAAAGTTTTGGATGTTTATGACATGCTTTCCATACAAGTTCATCCGTCAAAAAAAGAAGCTGAAAAGGGATTTAGATTGGAAAATAAACTAGGGATTCCATTAACAGCGCCGAATCGAAATTATAAAGATGATAACCACAAACCCGAGATCATGGTGGCACTTGGTGATTTTTGGTTATTGCACGGATTTTTACCCAAGTCTCAATTAATCGAGGTGCTTACACGCAAAGAAACGTTAAGGCACTTGCTTCCATTATTTGAAGAAGGAGGATACAAAGAATTATATCAGCATGTGATGGAGTTGTCATATGATGAAAGTAATTCCATATTAAAACCGATGATCGATAGTATCATGCCATTGTTTCTTGAAGGCAAAATTGATAAATCCAATCCAGATTACTGGGCGGCAAGGACAGTTGCTATGAATCCAAACAAAGGCAACTATGACAAAGGTATTTTTTCAATTTATTTTTTTAATATTATTAAAGTAAAGAAGGGGGAAGCACTTTTTCAAGACTCAGGACTTCCCCATGCCTATCTTGAAGGACAGAATATGGAATTAATGGCAAATTCTGATAATGTATTAAGGGGGGGGTTAACGCCAAAGCATGTGGATGTGGCTGAATTATTGAAGCATGTTGTTTTTGAGGAGACAAGGCCACATATCTTAACGGGGGTATTGCATAAGGATGGTTTAGAAAGAAAATATACCAGTCCTGCCCCTGATTTTGAATTGAGCGAAGTGTCTTTAAGCAAAGGGAAACTCTTTTCACATAAGGCATCTTCGGTCGAGATTTATATTCTTATGGAAGGTCAGGCGGAAGTTTGGGAAGGGAAATCATTATTAACCTTGAAAAAAGGACAGAGTTTTATGGCAGTATCTGGAGCTGAATTTGAAATATCAGCTAGTAGCAAGGCAATTTTGTACAAGGCGACAACTCCCTGATTGTTTGGTTTAAGAATGAATATATAGATTCACTATAAATTAATTTTGTAATTTTCGAGCCCTTTTAAAGGACGATTAGTGTAGAATTACCCTATAAATAAATTTAAATTATATGTTCAAAAAGTATGTTTATCTCCTGTTTCTTGGTTTAACCTATACTATTCCCTCCTATGCACAGGATGTTTACCAGAGAAATAAATCTGCTGATATTCAGAATTATATCTTTAATCTTATACTGAATGATGAAAATAATGAGATTCAAGGGGAATCTTTGATTACAGTAGATCTGGAAAATGTTAACGAATCCTTTGCATTAGACCTTATTGGTAAATCGGAAAGTTTCGGGATGGAATTGACAGGAATTTTTAATGGGAATGATAAAGTCAATTATAAGTATTTGGATAATAAGATTTTGATCCAACCTGCTCCTGAGGGTGGAAAGACCCGAACATACAAAATACTCTATCATGGAATCCCTGAAAAGGGTTTGGTCATTGATACGACAAAATATGGTCAGCGATCCTTTTTCGGTGATAACTGGCCAAATTTGGCAAGATACTGGTTGCCTTGCGTAGATCATCCGTCAGACAAGGCATCGGTGGAGTTTAGTATAATCGCACCAGAATATTATGATGTTGTTGCTACAGGTAAAAAGATTGAAGAGAGCAACATAGGTGACGGACTCAAACTTACAAGGTATTTGGAACCGGCACCTGTTGCAACAAAGGTAGTAACGATTGGAGTTACAAAATTTGCCAGTACTTTTTTAGGAGAGGTTGGTGATATTGAGATAAGTGCCTGGGTTTATCCCGAGAATAGGCTTGAAGGGTTTTCTGATTTTCAGGAGGCAACAAAAATTTTGAATTACTTTATAGATGAGGTTGGACCATATTCCTATGCCAAGCTTGCCAATATGCAGGTAAAAACTGCCTGGGGAGGGCTGGAGAATGCGGGAACTATTTCATATAATGAAAAATTGATTACAGGTAGAAAGGAAATTCAAAGTTTGATGGCTCATGAGATTGCGCATCAATGGTTTGGTAATTCGGTTACTGAAAATAGCTGGAATCATGTTTGGCTCAGTGAAGGTTTTGCAACCTATTTTACCATCTTATATCAGGAATCAGTTGATGGAAATGAGAAAAGAAAAGAAGAATTGATACAGGATCGTAAGGAAGTTATAGAGTTTTATTATAAAGATCCTTCCCCTGTGGTTGATAATTCAATTAAGGATCCCAAAAAAGTCCTGAACCACAATACGTATCAAAAAGGAGGATGGGTTCTCAATATGTTGAGGCACAAACTGGGTGAAGAGGATTTTTGGAAAGGAATTCGGGCTTATTATAAAAGCTATCAAAACGCAAATGCTATGACTGCTGATTTTCGAAACAGCATGGAGAAAGAATCTGGGGAGGATCTTGAAGAATTCTTTAGACAATGGTTGTTTGTGAAGGGATATCCCGAGCTAAAATGGAATTGGAAATTTAGAAACGGGAAGCTAAAGATCAAAATTAACCAGAAACAGTCACACGACATCTTTAATTTTCCAGTTGAATTTGGAATTGTTCAAAATGGGCTAATGAAGATTGAAACTATAGAGGTAACAGGAAAATCCACTAGTGTTGAATTGATGGTCAAATCAAAACCAGAAGAGGTTTTGATAGATCCTGAGGTTTGGTTGTTGTTTGAAGAGAAATAAAAAAAGCCGAAAGAATAATCTTTTAGGCTTTTCCGGTTTTTTCTGTTAATGCTGAGATCTTGGTTGTATCTCAGTTTTCATTGTCATGACTATTCAATCACAGTTACCAAATCGTCTTTACTTTTTCTAACCTTTTTAAGATTTACTAACCAATCATTTTCAGCATCTCTGTAACCGATCGGAAGCATCACACAACTTCTAAGTCCTTTTTCTCTTAGGTTCAGAATTTCGTCCAAGGCATCCGCATCAAACCCTTCTAGTGGAGTGCTATCAACTCTTTGTAATGCAGCTGCAGCTATTGCCTGTGAAAAGGCAATATAAGCTTGTTTTGCGGCATGGTTAAAATTAACTTCAGCTTCTTTTTGAGGATAGCTGCTTAGTAACATTTGGCGATAATTTTCCCATCCTTCGTTTTTAAAACCACGAACGGTGTTTGTCAAGTCAAACATCTTGTTAATGCGATCAGCAGTATATGTATCCCAGGCGGCAAACACAAATAAATGAGAACAATCGGTGATGACCGGTTGATTCCAGGAAACGGGTCTGATTTTTTCTTTCAATTCTTGATTAGTTATCACAATGACCTCAAAAGGCTGAAGTCCACTTGAAGTAGGAGCAAGTGAGATTGCCTCTATAATGTTGTCTATTTTTTCTTGTGCTACTTTTTCGCCATTCATAGCCTTTGTAGCGTATCTCCAATTTAACGTATCTAATAATTCCATGGGTTCTATTTTAAAATATTCTATTTAATTGTTTTATTTTTTACTTAATCAAGCTTTATGTTTTCCAGAAGCATCATTTTTATTACTGAGTACCGATATCAATTCAGAAAGCGTGTCTTTTAATCTTAGCAGATCTTCCGATTGGATTTTATCGGATCTCAATTCGTTAAATAATTTTTCAGGAATGGGAAGCGCCTTGGCTTTTAACTGCTTTCCATGAGTCGCTAATTGAATGATAACACTTCTTTCATCTGTAGTGGAACGGCGACGCTCTATAAGCTGTATTTTCTCCATACGTTTTAACAAAGGAGAAAGTGTATTTGTGTTTAAGAGCAGCTTCTCAGCAATCTGATTCACATAAAGGCTATCGTTTTCCCACAGTACCATAAGCACCAAATATTGTGGATACGTGAGACCCAATTCCTCGAGATAAGGTTTGTATGCTTTCGTGAGAAGCCGTGAAGCAGAATAGAGAGGAAAGCAAATTTGATTGCTTAATAGCAACTGTTTATCGATCATTGATTTTTAGTTTTTGAAGTTTTCCAGGCTTTATAGGCACCTGATGACCAAAGGGCCCAAACAATAAGTACAGGTTGAAAAAACAGACGTCTTAGTCGAGCCCCGTCTGAATCTAAAACTCCAAAGGCATCTTTACCGTCTACATATTGTGCAACATTACCAGGAAAGACTAAAATAAAGAACAGTGCCAAAGCCCAACCAAATTTAACCCGTTCTTTTTTCCAAAAGGCCAAGCCCAATCCTAAACCCATTTCTACTATGCCCGACAATATCACAACCAGATCTTTACTTAAAGGAACCCAATCAGGAACTTGTGCCTGAAAATCTATACGGTTAAAAGTAAGATGGCTGAATCCGGCATAGATCATAAAAATGGCCAATATGATTCTAAAAATGTTTTGAATTAGGGATGTTTCGGCTTGGTTTTTCATATTAATATCGCATACGTTTATATCGTGTGCGATGCAAATATAACAATTTTATTCTATTAAGTGCTCCCTGATGGCTGATTAGTTGACAACTCTATTTAGGGTGATTGTTTTGACTTAATTCAATTTTACCATTGGAGAAAAGCCCTTTTCAAACATGCTTACATATGATTTGGGTGTCAACACCTTGACTTCACCAATTGATTTAAGATCTATTTTTGAATCGGTATAACCTTCGAAAGACCATAAAAATAAGCTGGTTTTCCAAATCAGATAGGCACTTGAATCGATGTCAACGATAGTTCCATCGGGCAGAGATTCAATGTTTGCAGTATAGGTCACTTTTAGCTTTTTATCAATTCTTTCTTTATGAAGTATCGTATCGATATTTGGGGCCGTTGGTTTCATTCCATCTAAGAGATCTCCGTTTGCCAATAGCCACGTTTCTTTAAATTCATTATACCTGGTTCTTCTGCATTCGGCGCATGGTCGATGTCCAGCAGAAAATGCTGTGGCCTCGTCAAGAAAGAATAACTCAGTATACCTGCTGGGAGTCATAACCTTCCTTTTACGGTCTTTAAACTCCAATAAACATGTCACCCAGCCTTTAATTCTATGTGTGGCTATAATTTCTTTATTGTCGTTGTGAAGAACACCTCTATTACCCAAAAAGGATCCACGACTTTTTACAGCCTGTAATTTTCCCCATGGATCTATTCTATTTTGGTAGGACATCTATGTATTTTGAAATTATTTAAATATAACTCTTATCCAATTAACGGGAGAATTTAGCGAATGACAAATGGACTAGCAGTTAAAGAATTTATCCTCTAAGTAGTTTTAAATCTTTACACAAACACAGCTCGAGGCAGATGGTATTTAAAGAATAAGGGATGGATTAGCTTCGCTGGTGCCTGATTATCCCGTGTTGAGAATTAATGTAAAGCTCTATGAACAGGCTTATTGACTTAGTCTTTTTAAAAGAAAAAGTTGTATTTTAGATATTTCAGAGAAAAAACAATAGCCAGATATTGGAAAAGAGTTTTTGAGATTGATGGAGGGAGTAATTCTGAAAAGT
>CAZQRD010000035.1:0-25730 GCA_964595535.1 uncultured Flavobacteriaceae bacterium
TGCGTTCGGACTGAAAGGGAGAACAAGCATGAAGTTGCGCCTGTCCGACTACCGGCGGAGGAGTGAATGGTGCGCAGCAACTGCGAAGCACATCACGAATACTTAAACCAATAGAAAAGGGATGAGTAATTGCCTTATGCAGTGAGAGCCCTTTTTGGTTCGTTTTTGGGGCCTTCAAAAATGAATAAATAAGATTATTTTACGTTTTTTATTCTAAAAAAAAACATCGTTACAATAAAGAAAAAAGATATAAAACGGTGAACACTAATTAGGGGACTTCAGTAGTAAAATGAAAAAACAGATCATTTTAAAGGAGGGAAAATCTGAATAAAAACGATTAGTGATATTGACTGAACAATTAGGAAGAAGTGCTTAATAGCATAGAGATGAATAATTGCTCAATAAAATCAAGTTTTTTTCGTTTAAATACCATGTAAATTTTAGTTTCTTTAAAATATTTGACCTGTTAATCATATAAAATCCTTATTTTGATCAGGTAAAAGGGAGTAAAGTAAACAATTAGGCACGAAAAGCAGCTGTAATGATTTTGCAGTTTAGAAGTTTTTTCATACTTTTCGACCTCTTAAAAAACAATAACAAATTTATATGAAAAGGAGTGTTAATATTAAGTATTTCTTACTTATTATTTTCTTTGTTCTAAACAGTTTCAGTGTTTCGACTTCTACAAGGGATAGTACCTATGGAGCCGTTAATACGGAAGAAAGCTTGAACAAAGACATGCCTCTGGTGTTTTTCCCGGAGGAAACTACGTATAAAGTGAATCAAAGACTGGATTCGCTTTTCACTCGTTTCAACAAAAGACTTGATTTTCATGGTAGTGTGATCATTGCTCAAAAAGGGAAGGTGATTTTTAAGAACCACTATGGGTATGCTGACTTTAAGCAAAAATCAAAGATAGACGATCAATCAGCATTCCAATTAGCCTCAGTTAGCAAACAGTTTACAGCTGCATCAATTCTTATTTTGTTTGAAGAAAATAAATTAGATCTTGACGATAAAGTGATCAGGTTCTTTCCCGATTTTCCATATCAGGAAGTTACCATAAGACAATTGATGAACCACACTTCGGGTTTGCCCAAATACTTTTGGCTGGCCGAGCATAAATGGAATGAGGATCATGCTCCTTCTAACAAAGAAATGATGGATATGCTTAGCAAGCATGATGTTCAAAGGTTCTTTAGCCCAGGAGCAAATTTTGATTACTCAAACACAGGTTATTTTGTTCTGGCTTCAATTGTGGAGAAAATTACAGATAAAAAATTTGGTGATTTTGTTGACGAAAGGATCTTTAAGCCACTTTATATGAAAAATACTTTTGTCTACCGTCATGAAATGGATTCGGTCAAAGAAGGACAACTTGATGGATACAGGATCTACAGAAAAAGGTGGCATGCCAAAATAGGAGGAACAGTGAACGACGCCATTGTAGGAGATAAAAATGTGTATTCTACCACTGAAGATATGTTCAAATGGATTGAAGGTTTAAATTCGGGTAAAATTATTTCTGAAAAAACTTTGGACGAGATGTATACAAGAGGAGAAACCAAATACAAGCGAAAAGTGCCTTATGGTTTTGGATTTAGGATCAAAGAAGATGAGACTAATAAAGTCATTTATCACAATGGAAAGTGGAATGGATTCAGTACTTCTCTGATGCAATACCCCGATGATGACCTTGTAGTGATTACGCTTGAGCATTCCAATTATAATTCCATGAAAACGCTTAATGAAAAGGTAAAACAGATCGTTGACGATAGTTTTGACCCATCAATTAATTGATATCATTTCCAAAAAGAATCTTCCTTGTACTTATAGATCTATAGCGACTTCCACCTGCTTGTTGATGATGTCTTCAATCGTTTCTCTTTCCCTGATCAAATAATCTTTGCCTTTGTACACCATTACTTCAGCAGGTCTGTATCTCGAGTTGTAATTAGAGGCCATGGAATAGCAATATGCTCCTGCATTTTTAAAACTGAGGATGTCACCCTCCTTGATCTCGCAAATTTGTCGGTTTGTGCCAAAAGTATCTGTTTCACAGATATAACCCACAACTGTATAAAACCTTTTCTTTCCTTCAGGGTTTGAAATGTTTTCTATATGATGATGGGAATCATAGAACATCGGGCGTATCAAATGATTCAAACCGCTGTCAATACTTGCAAAAACGGTAGAAGTGGTTTGCTTTACTACATTAACATGTGCCAAAAATTGACCGGCCTCACTTACGAGAAATTTTCCAGGCTCAAACATTAGGGTTAAATCCCGACCAAATTCAACACAAAAATCATTGAATCTTTTCGATAGCTTCTCTCCGAGTTCATCGATATCGGTTTGTATATCACTTTCCGTATAGGGTACCTTAAAACCACTGCCAAAATCTATATATTCCAAATTCTTAAAGGATAAAGCAACATTAAAGAGTATTTCTGTCGCGCGTAAAAAAGCATCAATATCATAAATGTCGGATCCCGTATGCATATGCACTCCCGTGATTAGCATACCTGTGTTTTCCACTACTCTGTGAATATGGGGCAGTTGGTGGATGGAGATACCGAATTTAGAATCGATATGACCCACCGAGATCTTTTGATTGCCTCCGGCCATCACATGAGGGTTCATCCTTATGCAAACCGGAACTTCGGGATGTCTTTGCCCAAACTGTTCCAAAATCGATATATTATCTATGTTGATCTGAACTCCAAGATCCATAGCCTGTTCAATTTCATCCAGGGATACGCCGTTAGGAGTAAAAATAATATCCTTAGGGTCAAAGCCTGCTATTAAGCCTAGTTGTACTTCCTGAACAGAAACGGTATCCAATCCTGAACTGAGCGAGTTGAAAACTTTTAAAATACTAATATTGGAAAGTGCCTTGACGGCATAGTTGATCTTCAAATTTTTAACAGATGAAAAGGCATTTGTGAGTTTGTTGTACTGAGAAATAATCTTTTCGGCATCATAGACATACAAAGGGCTCTCATATTTTTTTGTCAATGATATTAAAAAATTGTTGGACATGTTCATAGATTTTATGACGGCAAAAGTAACACACTGTTATAACTATCAAAATTTTTAATAAATAATAACAGATAATACGTTTCCGTGAAATTTTAGTTATCTAGACTTTTTTGGCGGTTAATTCGGCTATTTTCACAATTACCTGAGTAGCCTTGACCATTGATTCTACCGGAATGTATTCATAACGGCCATGGAAATTATGACCCCCTGCAAAAATATTTGGACAGGGTAATCCTTTATACGACAATTGAGATCCGTCAGTTCCTCCCCTAATCGCCTTGATCAAAGGCTTGATTCCCAAGTTTATCATGGCCTCTTCGGCAATGTCAACAATATGCATCACGGGTTCTACTTTTTCACGCATATTAAAGTACTGATCGTTAATTGCAATTTCAATAGCCTGTGAGCCCAGTGATTCATTTATTTTTTGAGCTGTTGCGAGTATTTGCTTCTTTCTTTGTTGAAAAAGGCCCAGATCATGATCTCTGATGATGTATTCGAGTGTTGTTTTTTCTACAGAACCATTCATGTCAGAAAGGTGAAAAAAACCTTCATAACCTTCAGTTTCCTGTGGAATTTCACCTTGAGGTAAGCCTTTGATAAATTCGGTAGCAATTAACATCGAATTAACCATTTTACCTTTGGCATAACCGGGATGTACAATTTTTCCGTGCACCGTGACTACTGCCCCCGCAGCGTTGAAATTTTCATATTCCAGTTCTCCTACCTGACTCCCATCCATTGTATAGGCCCATTCAGCTCCAAACTTTTCAACATCAAATTTATGAGCGCCTTTACCGATCTCTTCATCAGGGGTAAAACCGATTCTAATCTTTCCGTGCTTAATTTCAGGATGTTGGATAAGGTATTCCATGGCGGTCACGATTTCAGCGATTCCTGCTTTGTCATCAGCTCCCAATAACGTCGTACCATCTGTTGTGATCAGGGTTTGCCCTTTATACAACAGAAGGTCGTCAAAGTAGGAGGGAGACAAAACGATATTTTCCTTTTTATTTAATAAAATATCCTCACCGTCATAATCTTTATGCAGTTGCGGTTTGACATCAGTAGCCGTATAATCAGGGCTTGTGTCAAAATGCGCTATAAAGCCAATAACAGGAACTTCATGATCAACATTAGAAGGGAGCGTCGCCATAATATATGCGTGCTCGTCCAGACTGACGTTCTTCATTCCTATCTGTTGCAGTTCCTCAGCCAGATGCCGTGCTATTTTCCATTGTTTCTTGGTGCTTGGCGTGGTTGAACTGTTTGGATCTGACTGAGTGTCAAAACTCACATATTTTAAGAATCTGTCGGTTATGTTTTGCATCTTGTAAAGTTTGATCAAAAATAATTATTCTAAATTAGAATTATAAAAAAAAAGATCGTTATTACAACGATCTTTTTTAAATATTTTAGAATATATATTATTGCAAAATTTCTTCCGGACAAACTTTGACATGCAGGATAAAATTTGTTTCATCAAACCAGTCTAGCCAATTTACGGTATAGGTTTTTACATTCATACCATCCAGGTTCAAGTCAAATTCATCAAATGCAATGCTGGCATCGCCGTAATCATCTAATGGATAAGCTGTTTCACCTGCATAAATATCGAGATCTGTAATGCTAAGTTCTTGTTTGCTTAAGTTAACGGTAATATTGGCGTACAAAATACCGTCTCCACCAGATATGTTAATAATAACCTCCCCAACAGGAATGTTATTATCTATGGCGCATGAATAGGCACTGGCATATAAAGGATAGGTATATGTAACTCCGCCAGGAATATAATACCGGTCATTGGGAGTCACTTTATTGGTCCAACCCCATCTTTCAAAACGATTCAAAAGACATATGGAATTCTGCTTACTGGAATAGGTGTAAGCATCCATACAACCATCTTCATAATCAATGTTTGGGTCATCATCCGATTCTTCGGTGTCCTCCGGATCCGTTGATGATTCATCATTTTCATCCTCTGAAGTTTCGCATGACTGTTGTTCATAGTTAATGATCCATCCCCAGCGGTTTCCCTGAAATTCAATATCACCGTATCCAAAAGCAGTTTCAATTGAAGTGTTTTGCCCATCTTCTCTTTGTTGCACCACCGCGTGCGCTATGACCGATACCGGATTGTCTAAGTCCACGAGCGAAATGGCAAAGGTATGTTCCTGAGTGAGGTCATGCAGACCGTGATAGGGAAATTTACCAATCTGAGGATTTCCACTGTTTGTAAAGGGAGCCTCGTCTATGTCTCCTGCAAATAAGTGGGTTTCTGAGAGCCACCAATTTGAACCTGTCAGATCATAGGTAACAAAAAGTTTAGATTCACTGTTGGAAATAAAGATTTTACCAACCTCGATATGCTGACCTGCATATAGGATAACTTCAACAGGATCATCACAGCTTTCTTCCTGAACGTCATCTTTAGTGATCAATCTGTTTTGGAGTGGTAACATTGAGTTTTTGTCGACAGAAATCGAATGGTCAATCGACTTTAGAGAACTAATTTGATCTTCTTGTTCACAAGAGTTAATTATACATAACAAAAAGGTCAAACTAATTACAATACTAATTTTCTTTTTCATAGCGTTGTATTATAATAATTAGTTGAACAGAACAGGAGAGATTTCTTATCAACTAATTAAACGAAAAAGGAAAGTTTATATTTTAGTCGAGTAGGGAAATTTCATTAAAAACGCTAAAGGAGGCGCAAATTCTTTCACTTACAAATTCATTGCCATATATTTTTGCGGTAAAGGTGTAGTATTCATCTACTTTATGTTGCACAAATATCTCGAGATAATGCCAGCTAAGGTCTTCGCTTTTACCCGTGGCGATATGATAATAAGCGGGATGCCCGAGGTAATCTCCAAAGCCTGATTTAACAGGTATAAGTTTTAAATTTCTTGAAGCATTTTGAGCGACTCTTACCTCAAAATCTTTATTTAAAACCAACTCTCCCTGATGCCAGGCGACATCCAAAATAAAGGTTTCACGTAATTGTTTGGTGGTGTCAGCGGTATAAAGTGATGATTGATATTCATCATAGTAAAGCTCTGTTTTCCAGTTTTTTGGAACATTAATTTCAAAATGTTTAAGTACATCCTTATACGTTTTAGTCTGGCTAAAACTCGTGGGTGTATCACAGTCAAATTCCTGCTCGAATCTACTGTTTTGGCATCCCGTCATCAAAACTGTTATAAAAATTGTGGTAAGAAGGTATTTCATATCATTCGTATAATTTGATCTTTGCAATTTCTTCATATCTAGCAACCCAGGCAGTTTGGTTATCGACAAATCTAAGACTGTAATAACCTTTTGCTTCAATTCTGTTCCATGTGATTCCGGTATCTTCAGAGTAAAACATGCCTTCTGTAGAGACAGCGAGGATCTTTCTGGCATCTCCCTCAGGAACATATTGAACACAACTAATAAAGCCCGGCAGTTCATTTTGAGCAATCAGGTTCCACGAAATCCCTCCATCTGTTGTAACTGCTTTACTGGCTAATTCACTTTCTTTTACTTCCCAATTGCCCCCCATAATAATTCCTCTTTGGTCATCAAAAAAATCGGTAGTAAAGATTCCGGTCATTTTCCCTCCTTGTACGATCGGGGTTGAACTCACCTGCCAGCTCTTTCCAAGGTCCTTACTCCTGAATACTCTCGCTTTTGCTCCTCCTGTAACGATCCAGGCTTTATGGGCAAAGGTTGCAATATTGGTATTACTCGCAGCAAATGCAGCTTCACCTTCTGCAACTTTCGGAAGTTTATCACAAGGAACTTTAGTCCAATTCATCCCTCCGTCAGAAGTTTTGAGCACTGATAAGCAGTCTTCTGTAGGGTCGCCCATTGCGATCCCATTTTCGGTATCAAAGAAATTCAGTGAATCATAAAAAACTTTGGGATTAGATTCTTTATAGACCAATTCATGCTGGCCCAGAGCTTGTTTTGGATCAATTTTGTATAACAAGGCAGGATCTTCAATACTTAAGAGAAATACAAATTCGCCATTATACCCAATGGATCTGAATTCGGGATAAACTCCTTCGTGACTTATTGAATCTATTTCCAGATGCTCATTGATAATTCGACCATATCGACCCCCTGAGCCTGCAAACCAAACCGTATTTTGTTGTGTAACTTCGATAGCTCTGATACTGATGTTAGGCAGTTTGAACGATTCCAGAAACTCAACACTTGGCTCTTGTTGTGCCAATGTTGAAGCGCTTATTAGGCAAATCAATACAAGTAGTTTCCAATAATTAACCATAAGTTTGGGCTAAGATTTTTTCAAAAGTAATTTTTTTATATTTATCAAACTATACTAAAATAAAATAAATGAAGGCATTGGTGATCTCGGGAGGTGGAAGTAAAGGCGCATTTGCCGGTGGTATAGCACAATATTTAATTGAAGAAAAGAAAAAGAACTACGATCTTTTCGTCGGAACCTCAACTGGAAGTTTGATGTTGACCCACCTTGCACTGGGAAAGGTAGAAGAACTCAAAAATATCTATTCAAATGTAGACCAGAATACGATATTTAGTAATTGCCCTTTTAAAATAAAAACCTATAAAGGACATGTTACCGTGGGTATCAATCATTTCAATACGATCAAAAATTTTTTGAGAGGAAGTAAAACATTCGGTGAAAGCTACCACCTGAAAGATATGATTGCTAAAAATGTCAAAAACTCTTATTTGCAGGAGGTAAAGGATTCGGGAAAGAAATTGTTGGTTACGGTTTCTAATTTGACACTGAATCAGGTTGAGTTCAAAAGTTTAGAAGACCAATCATTCGATGATTTTAGAGATTTTATTTGGGCTTCGAGTAATTTTGTACCATTTATGAGCCTGATGGTGAAGAACAACTATGAATATGCCGATGGGGGATTTGCCAACCTGGTACCAATAAAAGAAGCTATCTATCGTGGAGCAACCGAAATCGATGCCATTATTTTGGAAACAGAAGTTTCACAACTCAATAGAATGCCTTCGAAAAATCCATTTAGCCTTATCACAAACCTTTTTAACTATATGCAGATTCATATTGAAAAATACAATATTTCAATAGGAAAACTTGAAGCACAGCACCAACATGTAAAACTCAATTTATATTACACTCCTGTGGTTCTAACGACAAATACTTTGGTTTTTCAAAAGGAAAAAATGAGACAATGGTGGGCAGATGGATTTAGACATGCTGCAGAAAAGGAAAACTAAATTATTTTTACATTAGACATGGTATTTTTAAAATATATGTTTACTTTTGTCGCATATTTTAATGAAATGAGAACAATCACTTTACATCACCATCATATTCATACTTGCACTCAGGCGAACTGAAGATGTTGTGATTTAAAGTCAAAATATTTGAACCCGTTTGAGCATTCAGACGGGTTTTTTTATGACCTATTTTGATGCTTGAACACAATTTATAACAATGGAAAGATTAAAAATAGCTATCCAGAAATCAGGAAGACTTAATGATGATTCCCTGAAAATATTAAAAGAATGCGGTATCTCAGTCAGTAATGGTTTGGATCAATTGCGAGCAACCGTATCTAATTTTCCGATGGAGATTCTTTATTTAAGAAACAGTGATATCCCACAGTATTTAATCGACGGTGTTGTGGATATTGCCATAATAGGTGAAAATCTTTTAGTGGAAAAGGACCAGGGAAGTATAGAAATACTCGAAAGACTTTCCTTCTCAAAATGCAGAGTGTCTCTTGCCGTACCAAAAACTTTTGACTACGATAGTATTGATGACCTCAACGGTAAAAGGATCGCGACCTCTTATCCAAATACCTTGAATTTATTCCTGAAAGAAAAAGGTATAGAAGCAGAGCTTCACCAGATCTCCGGATCGGTTGAAATAGCACCAAATATAGGTTTGGCTGATGCCATTTGTGATATTGTGAGTAGTGGAAGTACCTTATTCAAAAATAACCTTAAAGAAGTTGAGGTGATTGCCAGGTCAGAAGCAGTACTGGCAGTTTCACCAGATATCAACCCAGAGAAAAAATCGATCCTCGATAAGCTGCGTTTTCGACTGCAGTCGGTTTTGAAAGCACGAAATTTTAAGTATATTTTGATGAATGTTCCCAATGAGAGCATAGATAAGGTAATTTCTATCCTACCCGGTATGCGCAGCCCTACGGTGCTTCCTTTGGCGGAAAAAGGCTGGAGTTCGATACATACTGTGATTGAAAAAAATAAATTTTGGGAAGTTATTGATGAGTTACAGGCCCTTGGAGCCGAAGGTATACTGGTTGCACCTATAGAGAAAATGGTCATTTAATATCGGGAAAATGAAAAAGATACTTAATCCTGAGAGAAGCACCTGGGCAGACATTTTAAAAAGGCCTACACAAACCTATGCTGAGATTGAGCCCTTGGTGGCAGAGATCTTTAAGGAAATTAAAGATCAGGGCGACCTTGCTGTAAAAAAGTTCACAAAGAAATTTGATAAGGCCGACTTAGCTGTATTGGAAGTTGATCAATCGGCGATTGATCTGGCCAAAGAAACATTGAGTTTAAATCTTAAAAATGCTATACAGCTCGCCAAATCAAATATAGAGACCTTTCATGCTTCACAGCAAGTTTCCCCAAAAAAGGTTGAAACCGCAAAAGGGGTAATTTGCTGGCAAGAGAAGAGAGCGATAGAAAAGGTTGGTTTATACATTCCTGGAGGTACCGCACCTTTATTTTCAACAATCCTGATGCTTGCCGTTCCTGCGGCCATTGCCGGATGTGAAGAAGTGATAATGTGTACACCTTGCGATGCTGAAGGAAAGGTGCATCCTGCCGTGCTCTATACAGCTGATTTGTGTGGTATTAAAAAAATATTTAAAATTGGGGGTATACAAGCTATTGCGGCTATGACTTTTGGCACTGAATCAGTACCTCAGGTTTATAAATTATTTGGGCCAGGGAATCAATATGTTACAGTAGCAAAACAAATGGCGATGAAATTTGGGGTGGGTATAGATTTGCCCGCTGGTCCGAGTGAGTTACTTGTGTATGCCGATGACAGCGCTAATGCAAATTTTATGGCAGCCGACCTGCTTTCTCAGGCCGAACACGGTGTTGACAGCCAGGTAGTATTGGTTTGCAGATCAATGGAGAAGTTAGAGGAGATTGAGCAACAAATAAATGAGCAAATAAAGTTGCTTCCCAGAAAAGACATAGCTTCAAAGGCCATAGAAAACTCAAAATTGATCTATTGCAGTACTGAGAAAGATGCGATTGAGCTGATTAATTGCTATGCACCTGAACACCTTATTCTCAGCACAACTGATAATACGACTATCATTCCCATGATTAAGAATGCCGGATCCGTATTTATCGGAAATTACACTCCCGAAAGCGCAGGAGATTATGCTTCGGGTACAAATCACACGCTACCTACCAATGGCTATGCCAGAAATTTTAGCGGAGTGAATCTGGAAGCATTTCAAAAAGCAGTCAGTTTTCAGGAAATCTCTAAAGAAGGCCTCATAAATATTGGACCTTCCATTGAGCTAATGGCTGAGGCGGAGGGTCTCTTTGCACATAAAAATGCGGTGAGCCTTAGGTTGGACGACATCAATAATAAAACAAAAATTTAAAACTCATGTCTAAGGATAAGATAAACATATTTCAGATGGCAAGACCCACGGTAAGAGAGCTAAAACCTTATGCTTCGGCTAAGGATGAGTTCAAATACTTTGATCGTGAACTGGTCTATTTGGATGCCAATGAGAATCCATATGACAACGGACTTAATCGCTATCCTGATCCGCATCAGTTACATTTAAAACAAAAAATTTCAGAGATCAAGAATATACCGGTAGAGAATATGTTACTGGGTAATGGAAGTGATGAAGTCCTAGACATGATCTTTCGCGTATTTTTTGAACCGGGAAAGGATAATATCATCATCAATACACCAACTTTCGGGATGTTTAAAGTGCTTTCTAGCCTCAATAATATTGGGTGCAAGCAAGTGTCATTGACCAGTGATTTTCAACTCGATATAACAGCCATAACAAAAGCAATAGATGGCTCTACCAAAGCGATTTTTATCTGTTCTCCAAATAACCCTACGGGAAATCTGATGAGAAAAGACGATATAAAAGCCTTGTTGGAACTGGGTTTATTAGTTGTTGTAGATGAAGCCTATATAGATTTTTCAGAAATAGAAAGCTGGAGCCAACAGCTTGAGCAATACAATAATTTGATTGTTAGCCAAACCTTTTCAAAAGCCTTTGGACTTGCGGGTATCAGATTGGGCGTTTGCTTTGCAGACAGCAGGATCATTGATCTTTTGAAAAAAGTAAAAATGCCATATAATGTCAATGTACTAACACAAACTACAGCGTTGAAGTATCTTGAAAATGAAAAAGTAAGGAAACAGCAGATTCTTGAAATAGTGAAGAGCAGAGAACAACTTGCAACCGAATTGTTACATATTGGGTTTGTTGAAAAAATCTATCCTTCCGATAGTAATTTTCTATTGGTCAAGGTTGATGATGCTGATAAAAGGTACAAACAACTTATTGGCAGAGAACTGGTGATTAGAAACCGAAATAAGGAACCCCTATGTGAAAATTGTTTAAGGATTACTGTAGGAACTTCAAAAGAGAATAATACATTGTTGAAGAGTCTTACATATTTAGACGTAAATAAAAACACAAACTCATGAAAAGAGTATTATTTATAGACCGCGATGGTACCATGATCAAAGAGGTCGAAGATGAACAAATAGACCGTTTTGAAAAACTTAAGTTTTATCCAAAAGCCCTGTTCTATTTATCAAAAATAGCCACTGAACTGGATTATGAATTGGTCATGATTACAAACCAGGACGGGCTGGGTACCTCATCTTTTCCAGAAAACACTTTTCATCCAGTGCACGATTTTATTATGGAGACTTTTGCTAATGAAGGTGTTCATTTTGAAAAGCAATTCATTGACAGAAGTTTTGCAAAAGATAATTCGCCAAACCGCAAACCAGAAACGGGAATGCTTGGCGCATACTTTTCGGAAGCCTATGACCTGACTAATTCTTATGTGATTGGCGACAGAATGACCGATATGGAACTGGCAAAGAATCTTAATGCCAAAGGGATATTCATCAATAACCATACAAATCTGGGCGCAGGGGAAATCTCGGTATCAGATGGTGAAATATCGAGTTATATCGTTCTTGAAACTGAAAGCTGGAAGGATATTTATGAATTTTTAAAATTGAAAGTAAGAGCGGCTGAGATTTCAAGAAAAACCAAAGAGACTGATATTTTTATTAGGTTGAATCTTGATGGAACCGGTAAGAGCAAGATCGATACCGGACTAGGATTTTTTGATCATATGCTCGATCAAATTGCCAGACATGGAAATATGGACCTGGAGATTGCCGTAAAAGGAGACCTTGAAGTAGATGAGCACCATACTATGGAGGATACTGCTATTGCACTTGGAGAAGCCTTTGCTCTGGCACTTCATGATAAAAAGGGTATGGAACGCTATGGATTTACCTTGCCAATGGATGATTGTTTGGCCCAGGTGGCCATCGATTTTGGCGGTAGAAACTGGTTGGTATGGGATGCTGAATTTAAAAGAGAGAAAATTGGTGATATGCCTACCGAAATGTTCTATCACTTTTTTAAATCCTTTACGGATGGGGCCAAAGCCAATTTGAATATCAAGGCTGAGGGGCAGAACGAGCATCATAAGATTGAAGCCATTTTTAAGGCTTTCGCCAAGGCCATAAAGGTAGCCCTAAAGAGAGATCCGGAAAAAATGATATTACCAAGTACCAAAGGATTGTTGTAAAATGAAAATTGTTATTATTGATTACGGAGCGGGAAATGTCAAGTCTGTTCAGTTTGCGCTGGAAAGATTAGGATATAGTGCAATTTGCACCAACGATACAAAGGAGATTCAAAATGCTGACAAGGTGATTTTTCCGGGTGTGGGAGAGGCACAAAGTGCCATGCAGGAAATTAGAAAATTCGGTTTAGAAAAAGTAATCCCTGTTTTAAAACAACCCGTATTGGGAATCTGTTTAGGAATGCAGCTTATGTGTGAGCACTCAGAAGAAAATGATACGGACTGTCTGGGGGTATTCCCTATAGAAGTTAAAAAGTTCAGGGTTGAATTAAAGGTGCCTCATATAGGCTGGAACCAGATTATTGATATAAAGGGGCACCTCTTTGACAAGGTGATGGAAGCAGCCTATGTATATTATGTGCATAGTTATTATATTCCGATGAATGAATTTTCTATTGCAAACACTGACTATGGTGTCAAATATTCAGGCGCCATTCAGAAAGATAATTTTTACGCATGTCAGTTTCATCCCGAAAAGAGCGGAGACATTGGGGAGCAAATTTTAAAGAATTTTATAAACGCGGTTTAGCATGAGAATAATTCCAGCAATTGATATTATTGAAGGAAAATGTGTACGACTCTCAAAAGGTGACTACGCTACGAAAAAGATTTATAATGAGAATCCTTTGGAGGTGGCAAAGGCCTTTGAAGGTGCGGGTATACGCTATTTGCATTTGGTTGACCTGGATGGAGCCAAAAGCCAGCACATTGTTAATTATAAGGTTCTTGAACAAATTGCATCCAAAACCAACTTAGAAATAGATTTTGGAGGTGGCCTCAAGTCAGATCAGGATCTGCGAATCGCTTTTAACAGTGGCGCCAAACAAATCACAGGAGGCAGTATTGCCGTTAAAGATCCTGAAGTTTTTAAAAGCTGGTTGAAAACATATGGTGCTGAAAAGATCATTCTGGGCGCAGATGTACAGGATGAGAAAATTGCTATTTCTGGCTGGCTCGAATCATCTGAGGAAGAAGTCATTCCTTTTATTAATTCCTATAAAAATGAAGGGATCAATTATGTAATCTGTACTGATATTTCAAAAGATGGTATGCTGGAGGGTCCATCGTTTGAGCTTTACGATCGGATATTACAGCAAGTACCCGGTATCAGTTTGATCGCTTCAGGTGGTATTTCTCATTTCGATGAATTAGGCAAGCTGGCGGCAATGGGTTGCGAAGGCACCATTATTGGCAAGGCAATTTATGAGCAGAGGATCAGTATGGCCCAATTGGAAAAATTTATTTTGACATCAACCTGAATACATTTAATAAGAACTGAATGGTAAGTAAACGAATCATACCTTGTTTGGATATAAAGGATGGGCGAACTGTGAAAGGAGTCAATTTTGTAGGGCTTCAGGATGCGGGCGACCCGGTAGAACTGGCAGCAAGATATTCAAGAGAAGGTGCAGACGAATTGGTCTTCCTCGACATTACGGCCACCAAGGAAAAACGTAAAACTCTTGTGAAATTGGTTGAAAAGGTGGCGAGAAAAGTAAATATACCTTTTACTGTAGGAGGAGGTATTTCAAGTGTGGAAGATGTAAATATGTTGTTACGAGCTGGAGCGGATAAGGTTTCCATCAATTCTTCCGCTGTTAAAAACCCTGAATTGATAAGGGAACTCGCCAATAAATTCGGGAGTCAGTGTATTGTATTGGCTGTAGACGCTAAATTGATCGATCAACAATGGAAGGTTTTTCTTGTTGGTGGTCGCATTGAAACTGATCTCGATCTCTTCGACTGGATCAAAGAGGCTGTAGCATTGGGAGCGGGAGAGATTCTGTTTACTTCTATGGATCATGATGGCACGAAAAATGGTTTTGCCAATGAAACATTGAAAAAAATATCAGAAATGGTTAAAGTACCCATTATAGCAAGTGGAGGGGCAGGTACTATTGAGCATTTTTGCGATACTTTTGTTCTCGGAAAGGCGGATGCGGCGCTGGCAGCAAGTGTGTTTCACTATAAGGAAATCGAAATAAGTGATCTAAAGATCGAACTTAATAATAAAGGGATAAATGTAAGATTATGATTATAAAATTTGACAAAACCACAGGACTGGTTCCAGCCATCATACAAGACGAGCAAACTAAAAATGTTTTAATGCTTGGTTATATGAACCAGGAATCTTACGAGAAAACTCTGGAAACAAAGAAGGTAACCTTTTACAGCAGATCTAAGCAGCGTCTTTGGGCAAAGGGAGAGGAAAGTGGAAATTTTCTATCGCTTGTTGATATAAAAAATGACTGTGATGATGACAGTCTTCTAATCAGTGTAAAACCTCAAGGGCCAACATGTCACAAAGGAACGGATACTTGCTGGGCAGAAGCAAATGAATCACAATTTGGTTTTCTAAGCACACTCGAAGGAGTGATCAAAAACAGAAAAGATAACCCTTCAGAAGCATCTTATGTTGCCTCTTTGTTTAAAAAAGGGATCAATAAGATCGCACAGAAAGTGGGAGAGGAGGCTGTAGAGGTAGTCATTGAAGCCAAGGATAATGATGAAAAATTATTTTTGGATGAATCTGCAGATCTTTTGTTTCATTATCTAATTTTACTACAGGCTAAAGGTTACAGCCTGAAAGATGTTGAAAAAGTGTTACAAGACAGACACAAATAAAAAGTATGAAACACAGCCCTGAAAATTCTGTATCATATTCCTATTCATTGAAGGTTAAGGAAGCCCATATTGACACACTGTTGCACGTAAATAATGTTGTGTATTTGAAATGGGTGAATGACATCTCTGAAAAGCACTGGAACATACTTTCTGAAAATGGCTTAAAGGATAAATACTTTTGGGTAGTTCTGAGGCATGAATTGGATTATCTGAATCAGGCCGTATTGGATGATGAACTTACCATACTTACTTGGGTTGGAGAATCAAAGGGAGTAAAATCAGTGCGACATGTATCAATTTATAAAGGCGATACCCTTCTTTTAAAAGCGGCTTCGACCTGGTGTTTGATAGATGCCAAAACACTTCGACCTACAAGAATCAAAGATGATATTCTCAATATCATAAATCATGATAAGGGTAACTAATAAATTTTACTGTTTTTTGGCTTTGATTAGTTCATGTAAAACTTCTTCCACTCCGGCTTCATTGTTACTCTTTGTTTGAAATCTGGCCGCCTTTTTAACATTGTCATGGGCATTTGCCATGGCATAGCTAAAAAAAGCCTGATCGATCATTTCCAGGTCATTGTTGAAATCACCAAATACCATCGTTTCCTCCTTGGTGATTCCATATTTGCGCTGCAATACCTTAACTGCCTCTCCTTTATTTGCTCTGGGATCAGCTATATCCACCCAGTTGCTCCCTGATACTTTGATCTGTAATATATCCTCAAGATGTTTTACGACAGGATAAATATACATTTCGGAGCTTTCAAAATGATAAATAGCGACCTTAAAGAAATCATCATCAGGTAAGTTCATCAAATCTTCAACCACATGAAATTTTGTATAATATTCCTTTAAAACGGTTTTAAATTTAGTTTCATCCTGTTCGATATAGGCCGTTTTCTTGCCGCATAGCACGGTATATAGACCTTTGGTCTTACGCAAAATTGGTATTAAAAATTTTATATGATCCGGAGACAGGAGTATTGACCCGAGTTCTGTGTCACCCTGCTTTATATATCCTCCGTTTTCTGCCACGATGGTGATCTCGTCCGAAATAGCACTTAATTTTTCCTGAATACTGCTATATTGCCTTCCGCTGGCGGCAACAAAATGGATCTTATGGGATTTAAGATCTGCATATAAGTCAAAAAATTGCTCGCTAACTTCACTTTTAGAGTTTAACAAGGTGCCATCCATATCTGTTACCACCATTTTAACCTTAGAAAGATCCATAATTCATATTCAAAAATTAGTTGATAAAAATAGTGCTATCCATTCATTTTCAACATGCAATAATGATTTTTTATCAAGAAACTTTTCAAGGATTATTAAGTTATTTCAAAAGAATTAATATTCACCCAAATGGCCTGACAATCAAAATAAAGGATTACTTTTGCACTTTCAAAAAAACACATATGCAATCAATCAGAAATGTAGCTATTATCGCCCATGTTGACCACGGTAAGACCACCTTAGTTGATAAGATCATCGATCAAGCCAAAATACTTGATAATAGAAAGGTTCGTACCGAGCTTCTTTTGGATAGTAATGACCTTGAGAGGGAAAGGGGAATTACAATTTTATCGAAAAACGTTTCAGTAATGTATAAAGGTGTCAAAATCAATGTGATTGACACTCCTGGTCACGCCGATTTTGGAGGTGAGGTGGAAAGGGTATTAAAAATGGCCGATGGTGTTCTGCTTCTTGTCGATGCTTTTGAAGGCCCTATGCCTCAAACAAGATTTGTTTTGAGCAAGGCTCTAGAGTTGGGCCTGATGCCAATCGTTGTAGTTAACAAGGTTGATAAGCCAAACTGTACACCTGATTTGGTTCATGAAAAAGTATTTGATTTGATGTTTGCTCTTGATGCTAGAGAAGATCAGTTAGAATTTAACACGATCTACGGGTCAGCCAAGAATGGTTGGATGAACACAAGTTGGGAGGAAGAAACCGATAATATTATTCCTCTGTTAGATGCCATAATAGAAAATATTCCAGAGGCTCCTTACCGGGAGGGATCTCCTCAAATGCAGATAACTTCTCTTGATTATTCTGCCTTTACAGGTCGAATCGCCATTGGAAGGATTTTTAGAGGAGACCTGGAAGAAAGTAAAGATTATATGCTTTGCAAAGCTGATGGTTCTACAAAAAAAGTGAGAATCAAAGAGTTGCATACTTTTGAAGGCTTGGGAAGAGCTAAAACTGATAAGGTGAGAAGTGGCGATATTTGCGCCATTACTGGGCTCGAAGGATTTGATATTGGTGATACCATTGCTGATTTGGAAAACCCTGAAGCCCTGCCAAGGATTGAAGTAGACAAGCCGACGATGAGCATGTTGTTTACGATTAACAATTCACCATTCTTTGGTAAAGAAGGTAAGTTTGTAACATCACGTCACTTAAGAGACAGATTGTTCAAGGAAACTGAAAAGAACCTTGCACTTAAAGTTGAAGAAACGGATACTGAAGATAAGTTTATAGTTTTTGGAAGAGGAATTTTGCATTTATCAGTGCTTATTGAGACCATGCGAAGAGAAGGGTACGAACTTCAAGTTGGTAGACCGAAAGTAATATTGAAAGACATTGATGGTGTCAAAAGCGAACCATTTGAAACGCTTGTGATTGATGTTCCTGAAGAGTTGTCGAGCAAGGCCGTTAATTTGGTAACTATCAGAAAGGGAGATCTTCACGTAATGGAACCCAAAGGAGATTTACAACATCTTGAATTTGATATTCCTTCCCGAGGCTTGATCGGGTTAAGAAATAAAATTCTTACTGCAACTCAAGGTGAGGCCATCATCAACCACAGGTTAAGAGGTTATGATGCTTTTAAAGGAGAGTTCAGTGAAGTGAACAATGGTGCGATCGTATCTTCTGAGCCTGGGAAAGCCACGGCTTATGCTATTGACAGATTGCAAGACAGAGGTAGGTTCTTTATTGATCCAAACGATGAGATTTATAAAGGGCAGGTAGTTGGCGAAAACACCAGACAGGAAGATATGGGGGTGAATCTTATCAAAGGAAAAAAATTGACTAACGTAAGGAAATCAGGAACTGATGAAAGTGCCAAGATATTCCCAAAAGTTGATTTTTCTTTGGAGGAATGTATGGAGTATTTAAGAGATGATGAGTATCTTGAAGTAACTCCGTTGAGCCTTAGAATGAGAAAAATAGAATTCAAATAGCCTTTTAAAAGGATGATTTGATTTATAAAAAACCATTAATTAATTGTTAAAAATTAAAAAGGTTTCTACCTGAAAATTTTTAAAATTGTAAATTGCCCTGAAAAAATGATGAAAATGAAAATGAAATATTTATTCCTGTTGTTTCTTGGGATGGCTATAGTGGCCTGTAATGACGATGACGGCCCAAAGGTAGACCCGCATGATCCTGTTGCACAGGCAGTCATTGACGATGCTACTTTAATAGAGTTCTTACAGTCACATTATTTTACGGAAGACAAGGAGATAGCTCCGATCACGAACGGAGAAATGCCTTTGTATGATATTGTAACTACAGATGATGTGGTACATAATGAAATCAATTATAAGATATATTATTATGTAGATAAGGAAGGTATAGGCATCAAACCTTCGCGAAATGATTCTGTTCAAATACTTTACAGAGGTTTTATGTTAGACAGTGTTAAGTTTGATGAGAACACGAATTATACAACCACTAAATCATGGTTTAATTTAACTCAAACTATTCCGGGTTTCAGATATGGAGCCACATATTATAAAGAGGGTGAAAAAGTGATCTTTCCTGATGAGTCTTTTAGTTATGAAAATACCGGAAATGGCTTTTTCTTTATGCCATCAGGCCTTGCATATGGCAATACAGGTTCTGTATCTATACCTCCAAATAGACCGATATATTATTTTCTTGATATGGGTAAAGTCGTAATAGCTGATTCGGATGGTGATTTTGTCTCTAATAACGATGAGGATATTGACGGTGATGGAGATGCAACCAATGATGATACTGATGAAGATTCAATTCCTAATTACGTTGATATTGATGATGACAGTGACGGTATAGTCACTTGGGAGGAAGATACCAATGATGACGGTGATCCAACCAATGATGATACTGATGGTGACGGAATACCAAATTATTTGGATGCTGATAGTTGATCCTTAACAATATAAGTATAAAAAGGTTGTGAATTTTCACAACCTTTTTTTTGTTCCTTATGCGCTAAGTATTTCTGAGATTTCCATAATGACACGATCGACCTCTTCTCTTGTGTTGTATTTGCTGAAAGAGAACCTTACAGAAGTTTGTTTGGATGCTTTCTCATTCAGAATTGCCGATAACACATGCGACCCTTTGCTGCTTCCGCTTTGGCAGGCACTGCCACCTGAAGCTGCGATTCCTTTCAGATCAAGGTTGAACAATAGCATGGGTTTTTCCACAGGAAACCGAACACTTAGAATATGAAATGCAGAGCGATTCAGATCGGCTGAAAGACCATTGAAGGAAATGCTAGGAATTATATCAGTAATTTGTTCGATAAAGTATTTTTTTATCCCCAAGATGTACCCCTTATCTTCAGTAAAATGATCAAGAGCTAATGACAAGGCCTTGTCAAGGCCAACAATACTATGCGTGTTTTCTGTGCCTGCTCTTGATCCCATTTCCTGTTCTCCTCCATAAAGCATGGGTTCAATTTTATAACCTTTCTTGATAATGGCAAAACCAACACCTTTGGGACCGTGAAATTTATGAGCACTGGCGGTAATAAAATCTATTGGCGTAGCCTTGAGGTCGAGTGAAACATGGCCAATTCCTTGAACAGTATCTGAATGAAATAAGGCGCCCGTTTCCTTGCAAATGCTGCATACCTTGTCCAAATCCAGGATGTTTCCCAATTCATTATTCACCTGCATCAGGCTGACCAGAGTTTTCTTGTCTGAGTTTTGCAACTTGTTTTTAAGTTCCGTATAATTTATTTCTCCATCACGATCTACTGATAAATAGGTTGCTTCGATACCGAAATCTCGTTGAAGGGCTTCAATCGTATGCAATACAGCATGATGTTCGATAGGAGAGCTGATGATGTGTTCGACTCCAAGATTTTTAACGGCATTTATCAAAATAAGGTTATCTGCTTCACTACCCCCAGCCGTAAAAATAACCTCAGAAGGAGAACAATTGAAAAAAAATGCGACATTCTTTCGAGCAGTTTCAACCACGACTTTGGCCTTTCTTCCAAATTCATGAGACGAAGACGGATTCCCAAAATTATTGAGCATATGCGCTGTCATTACCTTGACAACCTCTTTGTCAAGAGGGGTTGTTGCAGCATTGTCGAAATAGATTTTTTGCATCTTACAAAAGTAGGTATTTTTCTTAGTTCTAATGTTTTATAATGGCGATAAAACCGTTACTTTTGTGGATTCTAATGATCGCGTATTTTATTAAATCACTGTTATTAAAAATATGAAGAAGGTAGTTTTATTTTTTATTTTACTTATATCATTTTCCTGTAATGATGGAAATCTGGATATTTCCAGCTTTGAGTTTGAAGAGGAAGTAAGTATTTGTGGAACAAATACATATACTCTTTACCGATTGAGTACCAATGAGCAACGCGAGGCACTGATTGTTACCTTAACCGACCAACAAATTCGAAAGGATCTGGATCTTGTACCTCCGGTGAATGTTAGTCTGAGTGGAGATTATACAGTAACCTATCGACTCTTTGACGAGCAACTAACAGATAATTATTTCTGTGCTACTGTGCCGCCGGTAATTCCAAAAGTCGTTAAAAACTGGCGAGGTGTTTCAGGAACGATTGTAGTTGAAAATGAACCAGTTTACGATGCAGAAGAAATTAATATTGTGGGTTGGAAGCATTATATCGTGCTCATTGATGTGGTGCTAATAGTTGATGATCAGGAACTTAAACTTGACGAGACCTTTTTATTCGGTACAGCTGAAACCGGTCCGGCCTAAACACTACACTAATTGTTTATTTTGAAAAATAATCACTTCTGTTGCACCCTGACCATATTCAGTATACGAGGCATCATGAAATGCAACAGGGTATTTGGCCAGGAGGCTTCTTAATTCTGTTTTTAAGACACCCTCTCCATGGCCGTGTATAAAGATGATTTTTTGTTGTTTTTTTCTAATTGCAGTTTCCAATTCGTTTTGTGCAGCCTTTAACTGAAAAGATAATTTATCATAACTGCTCATGCCTTTTTCCGAATCAATGAGTTCATGAATGTGTAAGTCAACCTCCTTGAAACTATTTCCCTTTTTTGATCTAAAGCGTTCCTTCTTGCCACTTACCGATTCCCCCTTATGATCCTTGATATCATGTTTGATCATGGGATTCCATTCTTTTCGAAGAACGAGTTCAATAGCATTGAACGTATATAAAAACCCATCAAGGCATTCGATCTTTATTGTGTCCTGATCGATATGAACAATATTCCCAGTCATTGTATCGCTGATTACACTAACCTGATCTCCAATTTTAAAATGGTTTTTGGTTTTCATAGGTGCAAATATATATGGAATTGTTGTAATTTTAGTTCGCTGTTCAAATTGTTAAAAAAAGTGGGTTTTATTTCATTTCTAGAAGATCATATGCTTTCCTGTCAATGGAAGGAGATGGGAATGGAATGCTTGGGCTGTGGTTTTCAAAGATCCATTATACTTGTATTAAAAGGTGATTTTGTGAATGCATTTTTATCCTATCCGGCTATTTATACCTTGTTCTTAATGATTATTTTTTTAGGGCTTCACCTGAAATTTAATTTTTCAAAAGGACATAGTGTGTTAAAATGGCTATTCATTTTGAATGTCATTATTATTGTTGTAAACTATATACTTAAACTAAGCTACTATGTATAAAGAAAAATTACCCTATTCTCAAAGCGCTCTTATTTTGGGCATCATCTCGATAATTACTGCCTGTTGCTGTTGGGGTGTGATTGGAATTATTCTTGGCATAATCGGATTGATCAATGCAAACAAAGCCATCAGAATTCACGAGGAAGATCCCGAAATATTTGACGGGATCAATAATGCTCGAACCGGAAGGACTACCGCAATTATTGGAATTTTTATCGGGATTATTTCGATGATCTGGTATATTTATATTTTTTCTACCGGTGATTATCAGGTTTTATTTGAGGAATTTAATAACATGACAGATGAGTATTGATTTAATGACAGAACAATAGCGTAACATCTGCTTTTAAAGTTGTTAAAAATCTGATATTCAGGAAATAAAATGAAATTAAAATCAACACTTTCGTTAGGGTAAAAAAACATTGAAGCCAGTTTTTTGAAGCCAAATAATTATCTATTTTTACGCTATGATAATAAATGATTCGAACAGACATAAAGGTTTAAGAAACCAGTTAGTACAAACAATTCGAAAAAAGGGAATCAAAGATAAAAAGGTGCTTGATGCAATGTCAAAAGTGCCCCGACATTTATTCATGGATTCGGGATTTGTAGATTTCGCTTATCAGGACAAACCTTTTCCTATAGGTGCAGATCAAACCATTTCCCAACCTTATACCGTAGCTTTTCAAACAGAATTATTAAAGGTAGAAACAGGACATAAAATTCTTGAAATCGGAACAGGATCTGGATATCAATCAGCGATTTTGATCGAATTGAAGGCAGAAGTGTACAGCATAGAAAGACAGAAGGAATTATATACCAAAGCAAAAAAATTCCTACCAAAAGTTGGATATGTTCCTAAGAAACTGGTATTTGGAGATGGTTATATAGGACTTCCAGAACATGCTCCCTTCGATGGAATTATCGTTACTGCTGGAGCGCCTTATGTTCCCAAGGCTTTATTGGGTCAATTAAAAATAGGAGGGAAGTTGGTTATTCCTGTGGGTGATGACCTACAAGTAATGACGGTTTTCACAAGAACCGGAGAAAAGAAATTCGAGAAATTGGAATACGGTGATTTTAGGTTTGTGCCTATGTTAAAGGAAAAGAATTGATTGGTAAACAGAGTTGTACATGCATATAATTAAAATTGATAAACCACTTATTGAGGTGTCATGGCTAAATGATCACCTCACAGCCGATAATTTGGTCATATTGAATGCAACTTTACCCAAAGCAGTTGCAGGAGATAAGACGATAAAGGAACAAATCCATAGAATTCCTGGAGCTCGTTTCTTCGATATTAAGAACATTTTTAGCAATATTTCAGCTCCATATCCAAATACCTGGCCGGGTAAGGAGGGCTTTAATCAAGCTGCAAAGGATTTGGGCATACAAAACAATAGTGCGATTGTTGTGTATGATGAACATGGCATCTATTCAAGTGCCAGGGCATATTGGATGTTCAAGGCAATGGGGCATGATCAAGTAGCTGTGTTAGATGGTGGACTTATTGCTTGGAAGGATGCAGGCTACTCCTTAGAAGAAAAAACAGAAAACACTTTTAAAAAAGGAAATTTTGAAGGCATGTATAAAAAGGGACACTTTAAAGATTCTCAAGATGTTTTAGCACTACTTGGAAGCGAATCCGACCTAGTTGTTGATGCCAGGGCAGCAGATCGCTTTGAAGGCCTGGTTGAGGAACCTAGAAAAGGCCTAAGGAGTGGTCATATTCCAGGTTCTATAAATGTGCCTTATACTGATTTATTGAAAAATGGAAAGTTACTTGAGTTAGCTAAAATACAAAATGTGATGAAGGATAAACTTTCAGAAGATAAAAATATTACTTTTTCCTGTGGGTCCGGAATCACTGCTTGTGTTCTAGCCTTGGGAGCCGAGCTTGCAGGGTATAAGGATATATCCGTTTACGATGGTTCATGGACCGAATGGGGAAGTATGCATGAACTCCCGATTGAAAAAGGTGAACAAGTTTAAATGGCTTTGAGGCTCAAATCCATATTGCTAACAGAGTGGGTAAGAGCGCCCGATGAAATATAATCTACTCCGCATTCAGCATATTTTCTTACAGTTTTTAAGGTAATACCACCTGATGATTCAGTTTCGCATTGACCTGCGATCAATTTTACGGCTTGTTGAGTTTCCTGATAATTGAAATTATCGATCAGTATTCTGTGAATACCCTGATGGTCAAGAATGAGTTTAATTTCATCCAGACTTCTAGCTTCAACGATAATCTTAAGATCTAAATGATTTTCTTCTAAATATTTCTTGGTCTTTTTGATGGCTTGATCCACACCTCCGGCGAAATCTATATGATTGTCTTTTAACATGATCATATCGTATAAGGCAAATCTATGGTTTACCCCGCCACCTATTTTCACTGCCCATTTTTCAATGGCCCTGATCCCAGGTGTTGTTTTTCTGGTATCGAGTATCCTTGTTTTTGTTCCCTTCAGTACATCGACAAATTTTTTAGTCTTTGTGGCAATGGCACTCATTCGCTGCATTGCATTTAAAACTAGTCTTTCGGCTTTTAAAATTGACTGCGAGTTTCCCGTAACAAAGAAAACAATATCACCAACGTGCACGGCATCACCATCTATTAGAAAAGTCTCTACTTGGAGATCCTGATCTACTTGCTTAAAGATCATTTTTGCAAATTCAACTCCGGCAATGATCCCTTCTTCTTTGACCAATAATTTGGCCTTGCCTTTAGCATCTTTGGGAATGCAGGCAAGCGAGCTGTGATCACCTTCTCCAATGTCTTCACGAATACCATTCTTGATGATACCTTCAAGTTCCTTGTCCATTTGAATTTTACTGATCATTGCAATAGATTTAGCATTGCAAAAATAAGTCTTTATATTTACGAAAACAATCAATCAATGAAAATCAAGTTACTGGCCATTGGTAAAACGGATGACAAAAATCTTCAGCTTCTGATTGATAAATACGAGAATCGATTAAAGCATTATATAAAATTTGAATTGGAGATCATTCCAGACATTAAAAACGTAAAAAACTTATCAGAAACAGCGCAAAAAGAAAAGGAAGGAGCGCTTATCTTGACTAAGCTAAGCGTTACAGATCAGCTGATGCTTCTGGATGATAAAGGAGAAAGTTATAGCTCTGTAGGTTTTTCGAAATTTATGCAGAAAAAGATGAATGCCGGTGTCAAACAATTGGTCATGGTGATTGGTGGGCCCTATGGATTTTCAGAGGCAGTTTATAAAAAGGCACAAGGAAAAATATCCTTGTCTAAAATGACTTTTTCACATCAAATGATCA
>CAZQRD010000036.1:0-24982 GCA_964595535.1 uncultured Flavobacteriaceae bacterium
CTTGTTTCACCTGCCATTCTCAATCTGAATCAAATAACGATCACAGTGAGGTTTCAGGTTATATTTATGATAGCAATGCATGTTTGGAATGCCATCCCGATGGCAATAATTAGAAAAAGTGAGAAAGATATATATGCTAATAGTATTCATTGCCATGTCTTGTTCAAATAGTTACGGACAGGATAACAGTCAATTGATTATTGGCAAGGTGTCGTTTGTCACTTCTAAAAATGTTTATGTAAAATTTATAGACACGGAGGCTATTCAACCCGGAGATTCTCTTAAGTTTATGAACCAAATAAAGCCATGTTTACTGGTAAAAAGTAAATCTTCCAGTTCGGTGGTTTGTTCGATAATTTATGATTGTGAAGTTAAAAAGGGTGATGATGTTTATTTCGGATATAGTAAAAGTATTAGAGAGAAAATTGAAGTGACAGAAGCAATCCAAATAGAAGTGGATTCTTCAAATATTAAAAGTGAAAAATCAAAAGAAGTATATAATGAATCAGAAATAAGGGGTAGAATTTATGTTGCAGGTTATGGCAATTTATCAAATGTAAGGGATGATAGATATGGAATTCAGGCTACCTTTTCTTTATCAGCCGAACACATTAAAGATTCCAGATTTTCCTTCTATTCTTATTTGAATTACAGGCAAAATTTTATTACTGACGATAGCAATTATTCAAGGAAAACGACATTTTTTAATGTGTATGATCTGGCTGCGAAATACGATATTGATCCAAGCTTATCTGTGGTACTCGGAAGAAAAATAAATCCAAAAATGTCGTCTTTAGGCGCTATCGATGGGATACAGGTCGAAAAATATTTTGGTAAGAATTATGTTGGAGGAATAGCTGGATTCAGGCCTGATATTTTTGATTATTCTTTTAACCCTGATTTGTTTCAATATGGTGCTTTTTACGGTAGAATGTCTGATTTGAAAAATTTTCGCTCAGAAAGCACAATAGGGTTTATTGAACAGAGAAATTCGGGGGAAATTGACAGAAGGTATATTTATTTTCAACATTCAAGTACGGTAGGTTCGAAATTGAATCTTTTTGCGTCGACTGAACTCGATATATACAATAAAGTGAATGATACCGTGAGTAATGAATTACGATTAACGAATTTATATGTATCGGCCAGATACAGATTCAATAGAAAAGTGAATGCAATGGTTTCGTATGATTCGAGAAAAAGAATTTTGTACTATGAAACTTTTCAATCTGAGATAGATAAATTGCTCGATGAAGATATCGCCAGGCAAGGCTTGAGGTTTAGGATTAGTATAAGGCCGATTAAATACCTTAACGCGGGTTTTGGCTACAGCAAAAGATTTCAGAGTGATAACGAGAATAAATCAGATAATTTTAACGCCTATGCATC
The DNA here is from genome assembly GCA_964595535.1 of uncultured Flavobacteriaceae bacterium. Lineage (GTDB taxonomy): Bacteria > Bacteroidota > Bacteroidia > Flavobacteriales > Flavobacteriaceae > Lutimonas. Next base: position 1,390 of record CAZQRD010000036.1, read on the forward strand.
GTATTCCAAAATACCTACTATTGACGGAAGAATCTATCTAAGTTATAATATGAATTCTTCGAATTATTTAAAAAGCAATATCTTGTCTTTTCGGTATTCGAGATATCTAATAAAAAACAAACTTGATGCTGATTTTTCATACAGGCTTGCTCACTTCGACTATTTTAATAGTTTTACATCAACTTACGATCAGCAATATTTCGGATTGAATCTTTCATTAAGAATCAACAGAAAATTATATTTGAGCGCTTATGGTGAGTTAGCCACGGGCAATAAGGAAGACAATTATCGAATTTACACGAAAATAATAAAACGATTTTAAAAAATAAATTATGCGTCATAAAATAAAAATTCAGGTTTTGATTACAATGATTTTAGCTATTGCTTATTCATGTAATAGGGGTCCGGAAGCTGATGGTGCTACTTCAGAATATGAAAAACTTGAAAAGAAATCAGGAAAATCTTCTAAAGATCCTTATAGCCCTTCAAGTTTCAACAACAATGAATCTTTAAGCAATGAATTGCACACCGTAAAGGTTAATGAAATTATCGCAGCTTCCCGGTATCTCTATCTCAAAGTAATTGAAGGAGAAGAGGAGTTTTGGATTGCTGTTAGAAAGCAGGAGATTAAGCTTGGGGGTGTTTATTATTACAAAAGAGCTTTGTTGAAGACCGATTTTGAAAGCAAAGAGAACAACAAGGTATTTGAAAAAATTTATTTGGTTACGAACCTGGTTTCTGCAAGTCATGCCAATGGTCAAAAATCGATGAATACTATTGAAACAAATATTGATGTCGTTGCAGATAATAAGGCAGAAGCCAAACCAATTGAAGATCAAGAGCGAAATATTGAAAAAAAGGGTTCTGTCAAAATTGCTGAATTGCTTAAGAATGTTAAAAAATATGAAGGAAAAACGATTCAAATAAGCGGTGAATGTGTTAAGATTAACCCTGGAATTATGAATAGAAACTGGATCCATTTAAAGGATGGAAGCCAGGATGATTATGATCTGGTGATCACCTCCGACACTTATGTGGCAGAGGGAACTGTGATCACAATGAAGGCACTGGTTTCGCTGAACAAAGATTTTGGAGCGGGTTATACCTATGATTTGATACTGGAAGATGGTGTTTTAATTGAGTAAAAGGAATTATATTGCTTCTCTGCATCATTTTAGCGTGACTTATAAAATTAATATAGAGATCTTTATTTTTTTGTTAACTTTCGGCTCAGATATTTTGAAAATCAGTTGTTAAGAGAATGAGAAATAAAAAGATAACCCTTAAAGAGTTAGCCGTTATTTTAAAGGTATCTGTTTCAACAGTTTCCAAAGCTTTAAACGATAGCTATGAAATTAGTGAAGCCACTAAGAAAAGAGTTAAGACGGCCGCTATCAAATACAATTATTCTCCTAATTTATTGGCTCAGGGCTTAAAAACCAAGAGAACAAAAATTATCGGTGTAGTGATTCCTGATATGCGAGCCCCTTTTTTTATACGGGTTTTACGCGGAATAGAAAAGGAAGCAAGCGCTCAGGGATACAATATTTTAACCTGCTTTTCTAATGAATCTTTTGAAAAGGAAAAATCGATTCTTGAGATGCTGTCACAGGGTAACGTTGACGGAATTTTAATGTCTTTATGTAAAGAATCTCAGGAGCAGGATCGTTTTGAACACGTTAATGATTTGATTTCTAATGGTATTCCTGTAACGCTTTTTGACCGTGTGGATGAGCGTATTGAATGCGATAAAGTGATGATCAATGATTTTGAATCCACCTATAATGCGACGAAAGTATTGCTAAATTCAGGATCCAGAAAAATTCTTTTTATATCACCGATTAGTACTACGACCATTGGGAAAAACAGGCACCGCGGTTATGCATTTGCCTTAAGAGAAGAGGGAAACCTTGAAGAAAAGGTTTTGCACATAGAAGAGTACAAAGATTTTTCTACTGATCTCAACCGAATTTTAAAAGTTGAAAAAATAGATGGGATTATTGCAGCCAATGAACTCACGGGTATATCTGCTATTAATATAGCCACTAGATTAGGCTTTAAGATTCCCGAACAGATTTCTATTATTGGGTTCACTAATGGCTTGTTGTCTATGAACAGTAATCCTCCTTTAACAACAATGAGTCAGCATGGGAAAGAGATTGGCAGAGTTGCCACCATAAAGCTTCTCGATCGCTTAAAAAATCAAAATCTAGAGTATTCAACTACGGTTATTGAGACGACCTTGATCAAAAGGGGAACAACAAAGAATTAAATTTATTCGAAGCTTTTTTAAACTTTATTTGACTTTAGAATTATTCAAAGCCTATAGCACCCTCTTCAGGGTACTAAAAAAAATTGTTTGTTGAAGATATTTAGTCCTGATTTATGTTAGATCAATGAATATCGTCATATGATATTTTTTGAAGATCACTTGGTTTAAAACCGATACGATGTGCGATGACCCATAGAAATTCGTTTCTATTCAGTTCGAATGTTGACCTATAGATCATCCAAGGCATATTTTCCGGATTCTGATCTTTTGTCAGGATCTTATAGCCAATGGAAGCACCTTCGGTACTGCAGTTTAAGCTTATTTTATTCGACGATTTGTTAACGATTACCTTATTAGTTGAGGGTTGAATTCCATCGGGTATCATTTGAGCCAACAATACTTTTTCTTGAAGTAACCCTGTGTCGTTGATCTCCAAGGTCCATTCGTTGCATGCAGTTCTCATCGTTTTTAACTGTTCTTTGAAGTCCGCATTTTGTGACAGGTCATTTAGTTCGAACGGATCATTCCATGTATCAAATAATTCATCTTTAGGCTTTTGACTTCTAAACCATAGGGATTGCTCTTTTGTTAATTTGTCTTCCTCACGCAGTCTTAAAAGTTCCTGCATGATTGGCATTTGATTTCTGTAAGCCACATCGAGGAACATGGGCTTTTCGGGTTGATAATATCTAATGTATTTGAATCGCTCATCTCTTACACTTCTGATCTTGTCAATGGTCTCATCAAATCGATCGGCCGCGCCAAACACATAGTTGGGTTCCTCTTTCCTTTGATAGGAGCCAAGAAATGCTTTTCCTTGCATGTATGAAGGGGGAGGTATTGAAGCTAAAGACAAAAGGGTAGGAGCAAGATCAATAAAACTGATCAATCTGTCATCCCGATTTCCAGCATATTCAGCATTTGGAAACCGAATGATCATTGGGACTTTTATTCCAGAATCGTATAACAACCTTTTCTGTCTTGGAAGAGGGCCACCATGATCGGTATACCAAAAAATAATGGTATTCTCCAGCAGGCCGTCTTCTTCAAGTTCTTGGAGTATTTCTCCAACTTTGGCATCCATTTCTTTGATGTTCGAATACATTCTTCGAATATCTTTTTTGGCAATATCCGTATCCGGTAAATAGGGTGGCACAGGAACGTTGAGATCTTCATCTACCCATAAAGAATCCATTTGCTTTTTCCAGATCTGAGCTTCATGGGTTACTCCTATATTGAATACAGCGAAGAAGGGTTGACCCGGAGACCTATTCCTCCAATGGGCTTTGTTACTGCTGTCATCCCAGGCTGTCGGGGTTTTGATAAACTGATAATCTTCTTTGCTATTGTTGCTGCAGTAATAACCAGCTTGTCTGAGGTATTCGGTAAACATTTTAACTTCAGGCGGAGGAACCGCTTCGTATGGGGCTATATCCTGTGGCATGGCTTTTTGATAATCCAAAAGCGATTTTTCAGAGGGTCTTCCACCAAACCAGGGCCCGGTTCTCATATGACTGGCACCGATGGAATTGGCATACATACCAGTAATTATAGCGGCTCTGGCAGGAGCACAGACGGGATGAGGTGAATAAAAATTATCATAGCAAACACCCTCTGCTGCTAATTTACTGAGGATAGGAGTTACGATCGTTGAATCACCAAAAGAAGGTAGATAAGCACTCATATCTTCAGCCACGATCCAAAGGATATTTGGTTTTTGCAAAGGTTCTTGATTAAGTACAGTGTTCGTATCAGGAACCATTTTATCTTGCTTCTCAGGCTTGGAACAACAACTCATGATGGCAAGTAGAAGTAAGAGGCCCCATTGGAGTACATACTTGAATGTTTTTATCTTTTTACTGTTTAGCAAGCTCATTGATTTCTTTGTTTTCCAATATTGATTTTGCATACTTTCCGTCCATAGAATTGATCATTGCTAAACCCATATTTGTGGTATTTGTTGCCGTCGAAGGGAAATGTTTCAGAAGTAGATAAATGGGTTTGAATATCATATATAGAGTAGCATACCATTGGGTTTTTGATTTGATACCACGAAGTGGTTGAATGTATCCTGGTCGGAACATAAAAGCCCTTTTAAAAGGCATTTCTATAAGTTTATTCTCTGTCTTCCCTTTTACCCTTGCCCACATTGTTCGTCCTTTCTCGCTGCTGTCTGTTCCGGTGCCGCTCACGTAACAAAAAATACTGTTTTTGTTTTGATCTATAAAAGCCTCGGCAAAGTTAAGCGTAAGATCATAAGTGGTTCTTGAATAGGATTCTTCTGATTGCCCTATTGAGGTAATTCCAAGACAAAAGAAACAGGCATCGAAACCTTTCATTTCATCTGAAATACTTGATACGTCAAAAAAATCCTTTATCAAGACCTCTCTTACTTTCGGATGGGTGATACCTAAAGGATTTCTATTCACAATCAGAATATTATCGATAGAAGGATGGTCGATGCATTCTAATAAAACGCCTTTTCCGACCATTCCTGTGGTTCCGGTGATCACAACTTTGTAGCCCATACGTATTTTTATTATATCAAAGATAGGATTAAATAGCGATTCTGGAATACCTGATACACTCGAAATCTGCTAAATTGTTGCTGAATTTAATTGAGCTAAAATTATCGGTTCAAAGAAGTAATTTGTTATCAGATTAGCATCGTGCCATTTTCCTTTTTTTGCCTATTCTGTTTTTGTCTTCCACTTTTTTAATATAATCATAGGCTAATGGAACTTTACAGGAAGTATCACCCATAAAAACGTCTATTTTTCCAATTTTAGTGGCAATTTGTTTTGATTTTTGAGTGAGTTCGGAAATATAACATCCAACAGCAATTACGAATCCGTTCATGGTGTATTTAACTCTGTTTTGAGCATTCTGGATTCTATTGGCAACTTCGTCAAGAAGTGATGCATAGGTTTCAAGATCCAAGGATTCATTGATACTGGCATAATTTGAAAGTGTCGACCAGCCGGCCGAGGCTATACGCTCCTCATTTGAACCGATCCATTCCATTCCTAATTCAAATCCAAAAGGACTTTCTGCCGCTACCCATGGAACCGTAAATTCACTTAAATAATACCAATAAGCCTTTTTTACCCAGCGATTGAGCTGTTGCCTACTTATTTTTTTTTCATCCGCCATAAGTCCTGCCAGATACATGGCATCAGAATTTCCTGTTTCAAACAGCGCCAAAGAAAGCTGATGATCCTTTTTAGTTTTTTTTAAAATCTTTTTGAGGTCAGCCACCTTCACCCCAAACAAGGGTTCTTGAGCCCCGTGTTTCATGTGGGTGTTCTTTGTTCTTTCATCGGCATAAGATTCAAGTTCCCTCAATACTTCATTCAAGTCCATAATTGCATGCTATAAGGTGATACAATGGTTTAACACTGCACTAAAATAAGACAAAAAATTCCAAATGTAAAAAACAAGAAACCCAGTGAAGGATTCAATTCAGGTTAAAAATCCAATCTGATATAGGTGTCTTCTATACTAGGGGTATTATCTACCACCAGATCTAATTTGTAGCTTGTAGGCACATTGTCCCAGGTTTCATATAGCTTTCCATCAACATAATAGCGTTGAACACTATTCTGTTCTTTATAGCTGTTGTCCATCATCAGGCCATATATGTTTTGAGGAGCCGAAGTTCCAGCTTTATCACCTCCAAGAACAAGCTCCATTTTGCCATCGCCATCTACATCAGCTTTTATCCAGTCCAATTCCAGAATCCGGTTATAACTTTCATCAGCGATCATTTCTTCAATTTTTTCATCAAATTGTTCCAGGATCTGCTCGGCGTTTTCAACATGTTTACCGAATGCCAGATGCAATGATTTAACAAGCAACGGCTTTTGCCCTATGGCAAGGTGCTCGGTCACATCATTTAATTGGTATTTTAACATGTATTGAATCAATAGGGCATCTACCAGCATATAATCGATTTTATCTGAAAGTAGATTCTCCAGATTTTTTTGATTACTAAGGTCAGAAACAATGACGATTTCTTGATTATTGTCAAAATCACCATAGGCATAATTGTCAATCACTCCTATCTTCTTGCCGCTGAGGTCATTGAAAGAAACAGCACTTACATCACTGCCTTTTCTCCCAACTAAAATCAATTGGTTATAAAAATAGGGTTTTGAGAAATAATACTTTTCTTTCCTTTCATCACTTATCCATAATGCAGGACTACCATCGATCTTTCCAGTGTTGATCTCAGTAAAGATTTCTGTAAACAGCATGGTCTCCATAGATGATTTAATTTCCATACGATCCAATGCTTCCTGAACAAGATCAGTTAGAATTGATTTTTCACCATGAATATCTGTAAAAGGGGGCCAAACATCCGAAGCAAGTTCTAATTGCCGTTCCTGAGAGAAGGCAAAAAATGTGCAAAAAGTAAGTAAGAAAAATAGAGATTTAGTCATAATCTACAATTTAAGAAAAAATAGCAAGAATTATTCATCTTGTCTTTATTATTTTATCATATTTCAGCTATCCCTTTTTTGATTCCTTAATGGCATGATTGCAAGCTCTGGCAGTTAAAGCCATATAAGTTAGCGATGGATTTTGCGTTGATGTAGAGGTCATACAAGCGCCATCAGTAACATAAACGTTTTTGCAAGAATGAAGTTGGTTCCATTTGTTCAGCAAGGAAGTTTTAGGGTCCTTACCCATTCTTACGCCACCCATTTCATGAATATCCAAACCTGGGGCCTGTTTTGAATCAAGAGTTTTAATATTGGTAAATCCCGCTGTTTCATACATCTCTGTGAATTGCTCATAAAAATCCCTGATCATTTTTTCATCATTTTCATCATAATCCACAGCTATTTTAAGCAAAGGAATTCCCCAGTCATCAACTTTTTCAGAATCTAATGTTGCCTGACTTGCTTCTTTTGGAATAGTTTCTCCCATCATATGAGCTCCCATTTGCCAAACCCCGTATTTAGGGTTTAACAATCCATTTTTTAATTCCTCACCCAATCCACTTTTGTCTTGAAGAATTTGTCTTTTGGCTTCAAAGGTCGCGGCGTATCCTCTTAGAAAATCGGTTTCCTGCTTTTTGACATTTCTAAACCGCGGAACATAGGCGTTTGTAGGCTCTCTTCCCGTTGTATGTTTGTCTGTAAAACCTTCGTATTCTGCAAATACCTGCGCTCTGTAATTGTGAAAGGCAATGAATTTGCCCAGCAGACCGTTGTCATTTCCAAGTCCGTCTGGAAATCGATTTGAAGTTGAATTGAGCAAAATCAAAATCGTATTTAAAGTCCCTGCGTTTACAAAAACGATGGGGGCAAAATATTCTTTGGTTCCTTTAGTTTTATCATCTATAACAAGTACTCCCGTGGCTTTCTCTTTTTGCTCGTCATAGAGAATTGAATGGACCACAGAGTCGTGTATCATCGTAAGATTACCAGTTTTCATGGCCCAGGGCAAGGTGCTTGAATTACTGCTAAAATATCCACCAAATGGACAACCACGCTGGCACAGATTTCTGTATTGGCACTGTACTCTTCCCTGTTGGGCAAAGATTTCTCTGTTTTCAGTGATATGGGCACATCTACCACTTATTACATGCCTGTCTGAATAATTTTTTTCAACGACGCCTTTAAAGTGTTCTTCGATACAATTGAGGCCCATACCTGGAAGGAAATCCCCATCAGGCAATACATCTATGCCGTCATAGTTACCGGCAATTCCAACAAATTTTTCTACATGACTGTACCAGGGAGCCAGATCTTTATAATTAATGGGCCATTCAACGGCAAAACCATCTCGTGCCGGTCCGTCAAAATCATATTGACTGATTCTTTGGGTTTGTCTTGCCCATAAAAGAGATTTGCCACCTGTTTGATATCCTTTGATCCAGTCAAAAGGTTTCTCCTGAATATAGGGATGTTCTTTGTCTTTGCTAACAAAATGCTCGGCATCTTCCTTGAAAATATAGGATCTGCTCGCGATAGGGTTTTCTTTTTTGACATCTTCCGGAATAATTCCTTTGTGTTTGAATTCCCAGGGATTCATATTTGTAGTAGGGTAATTGACATTGTGCTTGACCTCACGGCCTCTTTCAATAACCAAGGTTTTTAAGCCTTTTTCAGCGAATTCCTTGGCGGCCCAGCCACCACTCATCCCCGAACCTATAACAATGACGTCATAAGTATTTGCTTCGTTACTGTCTATGTTGAAATTAGGCATTTACATTAATTCTTTTAGAGTTGTCAACTGTTTCGCAAGGTCCATAAGTACCGGGAATTTGGCTGTAGGGCATGACCTGGGTCATGATATATTCTGAATTCATATACCCAAGTGTGGTAAAATTCTTGGTTGTTTTAATGAAATTGACCAGGTCCTTATCAACTGATTCCATCGCGTCATCTGCTTTTTCAAGAATGTCTGACAAAGCATTAACCCGGTCGTTTTGTTTCAGTTTGCTGAAAGGTTTACCGATGATATTTTTGATACTGCTGTCAAAAGTATTGAGTCCTAGCAGGTACGATTTTTGGGAAGATTCTTCCATGCAGTCATCCACCATTACCCAAACAAAATCATGAACTTTAAGCGTTGCAGCTCCTGGGATATCTCCTTCCGGGATGAAACTGCCTACAAGTTCTTTCATTAATGATTCCTGACTTTCTGTAATTCTTAATTTATTGAGGGCCAAACTCACCTTTTCTTCTGAAAAATCGCAGGAAGGCAATAATACAAACCCTCCGGTAAGGATCCCCAAATTTTTCAGGGCTTTTCTTCTGTCCATATTTTTGGTTCTACGATTGCTGCATCAATCCGAACCTGCGGAAAGTGTTTTAAGGAACTATATACAATGAGGCAGCAAATCACGTTTGCGGTAAATATATAGAAAATATGAGTCTAAAAAAAAACAATGAGACAAGCCCAGATATTAATTGGCGTTGTTCACTTTACCAGAGCCAGTAATGGATACATTGACATCAGGCGAACCCTTATAGTTGATATTCCCAGATCCTGTAATGCTGCCTGTAAGTTGGTCCTGTGCGTAAATGTTGGCGCTACCACTTCCTGTAAGGGTCGCGTTATAATTGATTGCTTGTATTGGAAAAGCATCAAGGTCACCAGATCCTGAGATGTTAAGAACTACCGATTCTATATCGACAAACTCTTTTGTTCCAACCATATTCCCACTTCCGGTTATACCGATAAAAAGCTCCTGTGTACCCGTATTTCCAGCTAGTTCAATATTGCCTGAACCACTAATCTGAAAAATCTGATCTTCCTGATTTACAAAATCCTCAACGTCAATACTGCCAGAACCGATCAAACTTGTCGATTTTAAGTCAGGTATTGTTATTTCTATATCTAAGTCAGCATTCTTATAGCAGCCATTCTCAAGCCTGATCTGCCATTCTTGATTTGACACATTTGTAATAAGCTCGTCAATAATGTTTGGATAACCAGTCACTTTTACCTCTTGAATATCTCCTTGTTTGATTGTTAAATGATCAACACCAAATAAGCTTACTTTATCAATGGAAGCAAGTTCAACGGTTCTGGTTTCAATATTTCCTTCACCTTTTATACAATCATCATCATCATCACATGCCAAAAAGGATAATACAACAGAAAAAAGGATCAAAGTAGATAGTTTCAAGAATTTCATACGTAGTTATTCGTTTATATAATAGACGCTTATGAAACTAATTTGTTACCATTTGGATTCAAAAAATTGAATGAATCCATATGTCAGATATACGAAGGAAGTTCCAGAATTATCGATGAATGACGTAGAGAAATCTAGACTCTTAGGTTTGACTTACTGTTTTTTCCTCACAGGCTGAAACTCCGGCCAATGCCTTTCTTCTTTTTGGAGCTCTTATTAGGGTCGCTTCATATTGTTCCAAAGCCTCCTGATTTCTTTCCCGAATCAATAACCAGTCTGCATATAATTCTGTAGTTGGTTTTTGAATTACAGGTGGGCCATAGCTATAGCTCAGATTCTCTTCAAGAGAAATGGTCTTTTTTAGATAAGTTTCGGCAAGTTCTGAATCATCATCAAGCCATGATCTTAGCGCCATAAGCTGATACATCATGATCTCTGATTCAAGTAACATCGAAGGTGAGGTAATATAACGATTGGCTCCTGAACAAAACGTTGCATTATCGTAACTGACCAAATAAGATTCCTTGTCGTGATCTTTTTTTAGCTCATCGATAATAGTTTCCAGAGAAGCTTTGTCATCCGCTTTAAAGGCCTTCATACCTTCTAGAAAGTTGTATTTTGATCGTGTTGTAAGATTAAGATCTTGAATATCAACTGGTATATTGGCAATGTCACTGTTCCAATCATCACTTTCTACTAAATAGGTTCCTTTTAAATATACCATATGTGTTCTTGAATATTTGCTGGGCGCTTCTTTGGTAAAACCTTCCATATCAATTACCAAATTTTTGGCATCCTCTATTCTTCCTTGCTGCAGATACCCGTATACTAACCAGTGATAGGCATGAAAGCCTCTGCCGTTTGGTGCAAGGTCCTTTGCAATCATTCTATTGATGCTTGCCTGATAGGAGTTTTCGTTGCTACTTACAACCTTGTCCCACATCCCGAGGGCCACATAAATATGTGAAGGCATATGTAATGCATGACTTGCATCAGGAGCCACAACCGAATAAGAATCGGCTGCATTGAGCGCTAGTTTTGCATGTTCAGGATCATCATAAGAATGAATTAGATAGTGTAAAGCTCCGGGGTGATTCGGGTTTTCCTCAAGAATTCCTTTGACAATTCTAGCTCCTTTACCATAGATCTTTTCATCGCGTCCATCAGCAACAGATCCTAGAAGAGACAAGGCATAAAATGCCCCAACTTCATGGTTGTCAGGGTACTTTTTATTCAGTCCCGACATAAAAACAGCATAATTTTTATCTCTTGTGGTTTTCAATGAATCAGATTCATATAAAATATGCACTCCTTCAATGAAGTCGCTTTCAAGTTCAGTAATATTGACAGATGATTTTACCGACTTAAGTTTTTTCAAGGCTTCCATTCCTTTGTCAAAATCCTGTTCCGACCACAGGCTATGGTTGTAGGTCATTGCCTCTCCCCAATAAGACATGAGCATTGAAGAATCTTGTTTTTGAGCTTCTAAAAATGCCTCTCGCGAGTCGGCGTATTCAAAACTGTGAAGAAGCAAAAGCCCCTTTTCAAAATGAGGAACTGCATTTTCACTGCCTGTGACTTCAATACTTACAATTCCAAGGTAATTCGTTTCAGGTTTTTCCTGTTTGCAGGAGAGGAGAACTATCAAGCTGATAAATAATATTTTTTTCATGATTATCTAATTATTTTTGAGGACAATGAAATATAAGTTTCAACAAAACCTATGTAAAAAAAATGAAAAATCATCCTGCAATATTGTATTTATTACCAAAGTGATTAAAGATAAGAAAATGATCAAAAGGCAAGACACGTACGATGAAACCTTTCCCCTTTTTGATAATTTTCAAAATACGTGTACTTGCCAGATGTTTGAGATGAAACTCAATTTTTTTGTACTCAAATGAATTATTCATTTACAACTGGCTCCCAATTAAGGGCATTAATTATCGAATTCATTTTTATTTGCTTGCAATTATTGCACTCGCAGGTCCTGTCAAAGGCATTATACTTATTTTTTTAAATCCAGCTTCCTTTGCCCATACTTCGAAGTCTGTCAAGCTATAATCGAAGCCTTCATCAGTTTCAATGAGCATGTTAAGTGACATCATGAGGCCAAATGCATTTTTGCTTCTTTGGTTGTCAATTATGTTTTCAATGACCACGAGCGTTCCATTATCTGGCAGGGCATGATATGCTTTTTGAATAAGCATTTTTTTGTCTTTATGCCCCCAGTCATGCAATACGTTGCTCATAGTGATGAGTTCTGCTTTCGGAAGTTCGTCTTTAAAAAAATCACCGATAACCGCCTTTATTCGATCGTCCATACCCAAGGCTTTAAAATTACTATTGGCAATGGGCGCAACCTGTGGAAGGTCAAAAGAAAGACTCTTGATATGTTTATTATTTTTAGCGATATGAATAGATAAATTCCCTCCGGAGCCACCAATATCACAGTGCGTGTTATAACCGGAGAAATCAAAATGCCGGGCAAAATAATCGAAATTACCCGCCTGAACGCCTCCCATGGCATGCAAAAATTCTCTTAGCTTATTCTCATCCGAATATATAGCTTCGAACAATTGGGTTTCACTCGATTTACTTTCATTTTGAGGTTTCCCCGTTTTAAGAGCTTCTTCCAGATTATCCCAAAAAGGATACAGTCGGTTATTTGACATTTCAAGAATACCCCCTATATATGTCTGTTTGTTTTTATCAAGGAAAAGATCAGCGTCTTCAGCGTTACTATACATTGAATTTTCTTTGATGCCTTTGCGTTGCAAAAATCCAAGCGCAACAAGAGTATCGAGGAAATCATATAGAGATCTCTCATGAAGGCCAAGGGCCTCCTGTATTTGTTGACCCGATTTTTCTCCCGTGCCAAGATGGGTGAAAAGATTCATATTGACGGCTGTGAGCAGAGTTTTGGAAGCCCAGAATCCCATGCCGATTTGCATAATTTTTGAAGGATCGATTGTACTCATAATTGTTTATGTTTTGAAACTTTGTTTTATGTGATCAGAAAGTCTTAAGGTAAGTGCAGTTAATGTAAGCGTTGGATTTGGAGCCCCTGATGTAGGATAACATCCAGCTCCGGCAACATAAAGATTTGCTATTCCGTATACCTTACAATTACTGTCAACAACTCCTTTTTTAGGGTTTTCACTCATTCTTGTGGCACCCATATGATGCCATCCGCCATTGGTGTTTTCAGGAAATGTATCGTCATTTTCATCTCTTAACCAATCTCTAATTTGAACCCTTCCTATTCCTGATAATCCTACCTGCTGAGCAAATACCTGATTGAGTCTTCGGATACTCTTTTTGTCAAGCGGAGTTAGTTCCCAATTCAGATTTGGAAGCGGAACTCCAAAAGCGTCCTTTTCAGCGGTAAGTGTAACCCTTGAATTAGGATTAGGTGCCTGCTCTATTCGTATATCCAATTGATAGGCTTTATCAATTTCAGGGTCCGGATTCTTTTTTGAAAGCTTATCAGCTTCCCGCCAACTGGCAAACATGTTGTCTGCCGATTTTCTTGGATCTTCATTTTGCCAGGTCTCCATTCTTGGTTTGAAGTGCATTCCTATCTTTAGAGGGAATAGCCCGAGGGTTCCGTTAAGAAGTTGATGCTCTTTTTGAGTTTTTTCTGTAAAGGCCAATTCAGCTCTTGTATACCTGCCAGAACCACGGGGCCAATTATACAAATCGGTTTGAAAGTCATTAAAGAGATAAAGATCTGAAGTTGAAGTTTCTATATGTTCCATAAAATAACGTCCCACTACATCGTTTTGGTTTCCCAAACCACTTTTGGCCTGCTTGTTTGAGGCAAGAAGCAGCCGTGCATTTTGTATGGTCCCACAAGCCAGGATAAATTTTTTGGCTTTGACCACATGGTTCTTCCCGGCATGATTTTTTACTTCTACCTCTGTAATTTTGTTGAGCCTATCGTTCGTTACAATATTAGTCGCATTGGCATAGGTGTACAGATGAATATTTTTAGCTTCTTTGATTGTATCAGCATACACTTTGCCCAGTCTTGCCTTCTTGCAGAATTGCCACATTTTGTTCCAGACCACTTTGTCATCCAACGGAAGGGCATTGTAGTTTTCCTCTTTTTGTTCCCAGTAACTCAGGTCGTAGTTATAAGGTCCGAGTTGGTAAATTTTTTGGGCTTTTTCGTAATAAGGATCCAATGTCTTTTTCGAGAATGGCCAGCCACTGTTCGGCACCCAGTCACGTTTTTTAAAATCCAATTCATCAAAGGGAGCACACATACCTGCCCAGTGCCCAGTTGTGCCACCGAAATAATGGAGCCTTGAAGCTCTTAGCGGATAGTATTTTTGACCGGATAGACTTCCTTTGTTGAGGTCTTGTATTTGACTTTCGTATTCAAATCCTCCTCCTTCAAGTAATATCACTTTCTGTTTAAGGTCTTTCCAATCTAAAGCCATACTAATACCCGCTGCACCGGCACCAATTATGCATATGTCTCCTTCAATAACGGAACCATTGGGTAATTGTCTTGCGTCTAAATACATATTTAAGTTATTAAAGTTGAATACAAGGCACATTGACGGGCTTCAGTAACCGAAATCACCCAGCCATCTAGTATTAGGGTCTGGTCTGTTTTAAAGTCTTCTGTAATCCTTTTTTCCAATTCCAGCATAACAGAAACCTCATTTGAAAGGTCACCGCCGATTGAACTCATTAATGTTTCCGAAATGTTTTCTATGGGCTGCAGAGCACGGTATTGTATTCCAATATTCTTTAAGGTCTTGCTATCCCATATGCGATCTAAGGAATTCGCTTCAGACAGGAACTCAGGCTTTAGCTCAGTATCAACTACTGCATAGGCCTTTAAAACAACTGCTGTACCTACCACAGATGACAATAGTATAAATTTTCTTCTTTTCATCATACTTTTTTAAAGGTTTGGTTAGTTGATGTAAGTAAAGATTTGATTAGTTGATTCAATTATTTGGCCGGTACGTATCCTAGATCATCTCTCATCCAGCCTCGTTTTTCGTCAGTTTTCCAGGTATATTTCATCATTTCTTTTAGTAAAGTTTCAAAATCATCTTTCATGACCTTCCAGTTTTCATCTCCTTTTTTGGCACTGTCTAAATTGTTTTCTGCTGCCATAGCAACCATATAATAGGTACCCATGACCCCAAAACCTGTTTTATACACCCTGTAATGCATCTTTGAATTGTTTTTTTCAAAGGCAGCTTTCATCTTCTTCATAGTTTCTACGAACCCTTTATTATTTTCTGGAGTGACATAATTGTAATACATTGTTCTGTAGTTTTGACCTTCAATGGTTTGGGAAATACCTCCTGGCATGTACGATAGATTTTTATTGAGATAAACAATATAGTCGCCATGCTCGTCATATGTGGAGTTATATCTGGCGAATAATGCATTCACTTTATCTGCACCCATTTTTTCTGAAAGCGTTTCGAATCCATTTTTATCTAATTCTGCAAAGTTTTCCACAGGCGTTATAGACAAATAAGAATTGTCGTTTAGGGCCAGAGTGAGCCATCTCGTCTCTTGAACATTATGTTCTTTACAGGCGGCCACAAGATCTTTAGTAATCTGTTCGTATTCATCTGACATACTAGGCTTGACCCGATCTTCATGTATCCAGTAAGCCTGATAACTCTTTTCTTCCTGAGCTGAAGAAATAAAAGGCAATAGCAACAGACTAATCGTAATAAGGGAAAGTTTTAAAAGTTTCATTTTGTTTTTATATTAGTTAATTATGGTTGATTTTATTCTACATTCGGTTTTGACAGGCGATAGCCAAGTTGCTGAAGCATCGAAAGCTCATTATAATACACATCTTCATAGATGATTTTACCCTCCTCATTCAAATCAATTTTAGTCATTCCCCTTATCTTTACTTTTTTACCAGTGGCCTCATGATCACCGAAAACACCTGTATTTGTAGCTATAATGTTCCAATTCAGGAATACCATGTTCTCTGTGGCGACAATCGATTCTACTGAAAGATTAAGATCAGGAAAGGCGGTAAAAAGCACATTGATATTGGCTGTTAAATCGGCATTTTCTGAAGCGACTTCGATATCATTCACTTTTCTGGTAAATTTTGATGAAAAAAACATATCGATACTATTTAGGTCCTTTTGATTCCAAATTGTATTAACAAAGTTGATTACAGTTTTTTTATTTTTTGCTTCTTTTTCTTCCTGCTGGGTACTATTGCCGCATCCTATTAGGAGCAGAAAGGAAAAAGCAATACAAATTGATTTAAACATGATGGCTTCTTTTCAGGTGTATGATGGTTCTTTAGGTCAACTAAAGTTACTCCTCTTTACAGTGAAATAACAAACCACTTAGGACAGATGAATCTTTTTCTTATCCGAAGAGGGGGTTTTATTTATCAAATGAAATTGAGTTTAAATTTGTAACTTTCTAAAAGTTATACATTAGAAGCTTGACTTTTATAGTCGGATATGTTTGGTTCTCACTCATTTTAAGATAGTTATGGAACTATTAAGCAGATGGGAATAATAGACTTTAGCATGAATACAAAGTTTTTTACATTTCAATTTATTCTCATCCTCATATTCTTTGGATTAGAGGTTATTTCGAGTCAGGAACTGATCGATCCCGACAGAGTCAATCCGTATAACAGAATTTTTGTTGATACTGATAATTTTGGTTTTTCTTATCTCGAAGAGCTAGAAATTGGCTATCCCAAACTAAAGACTGATAGCCTTAAATATGCTGCCTTGAATGATCTGGCTTATTACACACATACAAGAGACCTTAAGAAGTCTCTTGAATTTTCGCGAAAAGGTCTTAAGATGGCATGGGAAAAGAACGATGTGCTTTGGGAGGGAAGATTTCAAATTACCGAAGGAGCTATTCTTCTTAGAATGGAACAACTCGATGCTGCCTATACAACTCTTCAGGAAGCAAAAGGGAAGGTGAAAAAACAGGATTTGCCACATTTATTTACTCAGCTGGGATATGTGTTTGAAAGAAAAGGTGATATTATGAGAGCAGCCGATTATGCGCTGGAATCGAAAAGAATTGGAACCGAATTAAATGATAATAGAGCCATTGGACAGGCTTATAGTGATCTGAGTAATTTGTATTGGAAATATTCTGATTATGAGAAGGGTCTTGAATACGGACTGATGTCAGTAAAGTATTTTGAAGAACGCAATTTGAATGATATGGAATATGATTTTGTTCTATACGTGGTAGGCAATAATCTGCTAAGTCTTAGAAGATATCAGGATGCGCTTAGATATTTTCAACACGCGAATTCCATAGCAAAGAGATATGGATTCTATAACAATTTAAGTGATATTAATATTTCTCTGGTAGACCTCTATACAGAACTTAATCAATATGAGGACGCTGAAAGGGCTGGGAAGGAAGCGATCAAATACGCAAACTTAATCAATAATGATTTTTTACTCATGCGCTCATGGCTTGCTTTAGGCAGGTTAAGATTCTTCCAAGGGAAGTATAACGACGCTATTGAAATTCTCAATAAATCGTTGGAAGTGGCAACTCCTGAATTTAGCGATAAATTTTATTTGAGCCAGGTCTATGAAAGGTTAAGTAGGGCCTATGCCAAAAGCCACAACTATAAGGAGGCGATTGATGCTTTTAGCGTATACGATTCATTAAAAAAGCTAGTTTTTATAGAAAAGTCAAATAATAGAATGTCTCTGCTGCAAACGGAATTTGACCTTGCCGATAAGGATATTACCATACAGGGAATGGAAGAAAGAATCAAAAAACAAAGCTCCACCCAAACCCTTATAACAATCATTGCCGGGCTGCTGCTGATTTTGCTTATGGTGTTATATGTTACTTATGAAAATAATAAAAAGAAAAATATCCTTCTTGAAAAGCAGAATGAGGAAAAGGAGTTTCTTTTGAAGGAAATACATCATCGAGTTAAAAATAATTTGGGAATTGTTTCCAGTTTGTTGGATTTGCAGGCGGAGAAAATTAAAGATCCAAACATCATTACTGCAATTGAGGAAAGTCGAAATAGAGTGTATTCTATGAGTATGATTCATCAGAAGCTATACCAGGGAAAGAATCTGGCATCGATTGGAATGAAAGAATACCTTATAGATTTAAGCCAGCACATATCCGATTCGTATGGAGGTGATGGAAGAATTGAGTATGAATATGATCTCCAAGAAATGGAACTTGATGTAGATTCGGCCATTCCCATGGGATTAATTGTAAATGAGCTGTTGACGAATTCATTTAAACACGCCTTTCCTGACAATGTCAAAGGGATCATTAATATTACCTGCCGTCATCTAAGCGAAAACCGCATACTTCTGGAAGTTGGGGATAATGGAATAGGATTGTTGGAATTTGATAAGGAAGACGATGTGGGTAGAGGTTTTGGTACCCAATTGATCGATCTGCTTATCCAGCAATTAGATGGTTCCATTATGACTATTAATGGTTTGGGGACAAAAATAAGGATGGAGTTTGATTTAGATTAAAAGGTCTGTAATCGATTCATTAACTCACGTCGTAGCGTTTTACTCAATGGAATTGCTTTTTTGCCTATGACCACATGTGTTCCGGCTACTTCATCAACATGTGTAAGATTTATGATAAAAGATCTGTGTATACGTAAAAAGTGTTCGGCAGGTAGTTTGTCATCGATCTCCTTTAGCGTCATCACAAGAAGGCATTCTTTGTTTTTAGCAAAGATCTTACAGTAGTTTCGATCGGCCTCGAAATAATAAATATCATTGATCAATATCTTGATCATTCTTTCATTTCTTCTCACGTAGATACAGTCACTTTGAATAAAGGGAGATACACAAGTCGGCTCTTCGCTCTTGTCGTTACCATTTCTATCAAGGCGATCCATTGTTAACTCAATAGCACGCTGTAAATCAAGCTTTTTAAATGGTTTAGAGATAAAAGCATAGGGATTTGTGGCCTTAGCCCTTTCAAAGTTTTCGTCATCTGCATTTGCGGTAAGATAAATAACGGGAACCTTTCTTTCATGTTGCATTTTTATGGCGGTTTCTATACCATCAAGTGCTCCCTTTAATTGTATGTCCATAAGAACAACATCAGGTCGATTTTGGTTCAAATGAGCTATAGCTTCCTCTCCTCTTGAAACAATACCGGTTACATCATAACCAAGTTTCGATAGTTGTAAAGAAATATTGGCACCAATGATCATTTCATCTTCTACGATCAAGATTTTTGCGGGGGATTTCATTTGAGGAGGGTTGAGGCTTTTGGAGAGCCGGGTTGAGTTTTTAGAGAGTTAGTTTATGTATAAAAAATGTATTCTGTAAGCAATTAGTAATGAGCCTAATATAGTAAAATATTATGAAGTTGTCAAAATTTGATCATGGAATGTTCTGTTCGAATCAAATTCTCTTTGTAAAGTATTGATATTTCTAAGGAATTGGATATATCAACTTCCACTTTTTTAATAGTAAACTCTTAAGGCTATAGGTCCGGATAAGTTTGTTTAAAAAGTAGTAATTTAGTCTTGTTAAAAGAATTGAGAAGATGGAATTTGAACAAGCTGAAAAAGAATTGAACCAGAAGGGATTTTTGGACCTGGAATTATCAGATAAAATTGATTATGCGGCGGAAATCCAAAAACTTAAAAAAGAAAAAAACGCGGTGATTCTGGCACATTATTATCAGGAACCAGCTATACAAGACATTGCCGATTTTGTTGGAGATAGTTTGCAACTCTCTTATAAAGCAGCAGAAGCTGATGCAGATCTAATCGTTTTTGCCGGGGTACATTTTATGGCCGAAACTGCAAAGATTCTCAATCCTGATAAGAAAGTGGTGCTTCCTGATTTAAATGCCGGTTGTTCTCTTGCAGAAGCTTGCGAGGCCAAAGATCTTCAGGCCTTCAAAGACAAACATCCTGATCATATAGTGGTTACTTATGTAAATACCTCAGCTGATGTTAAGGCGATTAGTGATATTTGCTGTACATCCTCCAATGCGAAAAAGATCGTTGATTCCATTCCCCCCGATCAGCCCATCATATTTGCCCCTGACAAGAACCTTGGTGCTTATATCAATAAGAAAACAGGCAGGAATATGTTATTATGGGAAGGGGCTTGCATTGTGCACGAAGCATTTTCCATAGACAAGCTTTTGAATACACATCAGGCCCATCCAAATGCTAAAATTATTGCACATCCTGAATCAGAAGCTCATATTTTAAAAACAGCCGCCTATATCGGATCAACATCCGGGCTGATTAATTATGCAAAAACCGATCCGTCCATGGAGTTTATCGTGGCCACTGAGGCTGGAATACTTCATGAAATGCAAAAGGAGGTGCCAGAGAAAAAATTGTATCCAGCACCTGCGGTCGAAGACAATACATGTGCCTGCAGCGAGTGCCCATATATGAAAATGAATACGATGAAAAAACTATTTCTGTGTATGAAATATGAGTTACCGGAAATACATGTATCTGAAGACATACAAAAAAAGGCATTAATACCGATCCAAAGAATGCTGGATATATCCTCTACATAAGATGAGCGTATTTAAAACTGATATTCTCATATTGGGTTCAGGCGTCGCTGGACTTTCCATTGCTATTAAGACGGCCACTTCCATGCCGGAAAAATCCATAGTGGTAGCCACAAAGGCAGATGAAAGTGAATCAAATACGAAATACGCCCAGGGAGGTATCGCAGCGGTTTGGGATAAACTGGATTCGTTTGAAGATCATATTGAAGATACCATGGTGGCCGGGGATAATCTTTCCGATCGGAAGGTTGTGAAAATGGTAGTTGAAGAAGCGCCGGATTGTATGAAGCAACTCATCACCTGGGGTACAGAATTTGATCAGAATCAGCAAGGGGAAATAGATCTTGGAAAAGAAGGAGGTCATTCGGCCAACAGAATTCTTCACTTTAAGGATATTACAGGTTATGAGGTGGAGAAGACCTTATTGGAACAGGTAAGTAGTTTGCCTAATATACAGATCTTGCCTTATCATTTTGCCATTGATCTTATCACTGATCATCATTTGAATGAAAAATCTTCACATGATAGAATATCCTGTTACGGGGCGTATATACTAAATCAGAAAACGAATAAAATTGATACGTACCTTGCTTCATCGGTTGTTCTAGCCACGGGTGGAATCGGTCAGGTATACGCGGCCACGACAAATCCAGTGATCGCTACTGGTGACGGAATTGCGATGGCCTACAGAGCCAAAGCGAAAATTACAGATATGGAATTCGTACAGTTCCATCCTACGGCTCTTTATCAACCGGGAGAAAGCCCCTCATTCTTGATCTCCGAGGCTGTTCGGGGTTTTGGTGCCTTTCTGAGAAACAAAAAAGGTGATCGGTTTATGCTCAAGATTGATGAAAGAGCAGAATTGGCACCCAGAGATATAGTGTCAAGAGCAATTAATACCGAGTTGATATTTACAGGAGATACGCATGTGTATTTGGATTGCACTCATTTGGATATGCCCGAATTCATCAAACATTTTCCAAATATCTATGAAAAATGTAAAAGTTTAGGAATTGATCCTAAGTCTCAACGGATTCCAGTAGTACCTGCAGCCCATTATCTAATGGGAGGGATAGAGGTGGATGTGAATGGTTATAGTTCTATTGGTAATTTATTTGCTTGCGGTGAATGCTCAAGAACAGGTCTTCACGGTGCAAACAGACTGGCCTCCAATTCTTTGTTAGAAGCATTGGTTTTTGGTAACAAGATCGCTCAAGAGATCATTCAAAACAGAGGGCACATGATTTTTGATACCAAACTTAAGATACCCGAATGGGATGAAGAAGGAACAATGGTTCCAAAGGAGAAAGTGTTGATTTCCCATAACAGAAAAACGATACAGAACATCATGACAGACCTGGTAGCAATTGTAAGATCAAATGAGAGGCTGGAAAAGGCCATGGATCATTTGAACTATCTTTATCAGGATACGGAAAAGGCCTATGAAAAGTCAAGACTTTCACCTCAGATCTGTGAATTGAGAAACCTGATTGCCGTAGCCTATCTTGTTGTAAATCATTCAATGGCCCGAAAGAAGAATAAGGGGGCATTTTTCAGTATGAATAATTTGTAATATTTTGGCTATTAATTTTTTTAATAAAGTAAATGGTTCATTAATTGATGGGTTTTAGTAGTATTTTGTCAACTTATTTGAACTAAATAAAATTATGCAATTTGAAAAAAGACAATAAGAAAAAAGTAAATATAACTGTCAAAGACATTGCAAATTCGATAGACATCTCTGCGTCAACTGTATCAAGAGCTTTAAACAATCATTCTAAAATAAGTCAGTCAACAAAAGAAAAAGTTTGGGCGGCGGCAAAGAAGTTAGGGTACCAACCTAATATTCCGGCATATATGAATCCGGAAAATTCAAAAACAATTTGTTTTTTGGTTCCTGAGATTGATAATGCATTTTATATTGACACTATTGAGAGTGTTCAAAACTTTGCCAAAAGTAATAATTACAACGTGTATGTCGCTTATACTAATAACACCATCGAACTGGAAAAATCTTTCGCAAGATCAATCATTAAGCTAAATATTGAAGGAGTTATAATAGGGCTATTTGATAAGAGCGCTGGAACAGATCATTTATCAGCATTAGTTTCACATAATATACCAACAGTTTTTATTAATAATTCAGATCAAAACCTGAAAGCCGTAAATATATCGCCAGATATATCTCACGGCTCTTATTTAGCGGTTAATCATTTAATATCAATGGGTTGTAAAAGTATTTCTGTTTTGATTAATGACCGTAAGAATCCTTATTATGCAGATATTATCGAAGGCTATTCCTCGGCAATTTCTGCATCTGATTTAGCTTTGAATGAAGAAATGATTTACGAAGGTAATCTGGTTAAAGAAAATATATATAATTATTTGGATGAGTTATATGAAAATTCAAAATTTCCTAATGGAATAATTTCTCCTAACAACTATACTAGCAAGCATATAGTATCCTGGTTAAAAAAGAAAAATTTGAATATACCTAATGATTTGCTTTTTGTAGGTTTTAGCAATGATAAAAATATCCCAGAAGGTGATATTTCTTTGACAACAGTTCAGTTTTCAGGCTCAGAAATTGGAGAAAAAGCTGCCAAAATATTATTTAAACAGATAAACAAAAGCAAAGTAATGAATGAGACAATTATAATTCCTGCAAAATTCATTATCAAAGGTTCTTCATTGAAAATAATGAATTAGTAAGCTTATTTTGATGACACTGCCAACATAAACCACCCCACGTGAGGGATCCACTGTTCAGGCCACCTCCATCGTTGGGCTGGATCTTGATCTTCTGGACTTGGTAAGAACGCAATATCAGACTCGTCCTTTACACCTGCAGTAATACCATTAGCAATACCGCCTTTGTAGTTCCAATTATGTGGCTCCAAGTATTCAGGATTATTTCGACCTAATCCATCAAGCATACTCATGTCGTAAGGGTTAAGACCTAAAATCCAATTAATTTGATTCTGCACAAAACTATTGACTTCTTTTTGTTGCTCATCGAGCATATATCTTTTGGTATAATTAAAACCTGCCGCTAAAGATGCCAATCGGGCATTTTCACCCTGATACCAATATCCAGATTCGTTATTGTGAGGAATAAAGAAAGA
>CAZQRD010000037.1:0-24346 GCA_964595535.1 uncultured Flavobacteriaceae bacterium
TTTCTGCATGAATGGATGGATAAACCGATGGCGTAATACTATTCTCATCAGATAAGATACCAAGTTTCCTCATTTCAATTTTTTCTCCCTCTGTCAATTTATTCAGATCTATTAATAATTTTCTTTCCTGAATGTCTATTGTATTGTCCATACTATCTAATATTTACGTTTATATATCTATTTATTCTTATTCTTCTCTTTATTACTTTGCTACAAGACCCTTAAGTTCTTTGTTCAATATTGTGCCGCGGCTAACACCTTCGGACGTTGCCACCCAGATCACATCATCTTTAAGATCAACCCCAAGGATATAGTTATGTGAAATTGAAGGCGACATGCCAACCTCGGTTGCAGAGCCTCCTTTCGTGATCGTTGCCTTTCCATTCACATTATTTTTATTCTTGGTATAGGTTACCCAATTTTCACCATCTGTACAGCTCAAGCCTTTATCTGTTCCTAGATAAACGTACTTTCCTGAGGCCTTAACAAAATTGATAAAATTACTTGCCAGACCGCTATCGTGATCAAAATAACCCTTCCAGTGTACTCCGTCATAACGGCTTAATCCAAAATAGGTGCCTACCCAAAGTTTACCATCTGCCCAGGAAGTTCCGGTAGTAATATCATGAACAATTCCGTCATCTGGAAACAGGTCTATTTCCATATTACCATCCGGATCGGTATAATCTCTGAATTGCTTCGTTTTCTTGTTGTATTCTACAACGCCTCCGCCCCAGGCGGCAATAAATATTTTACCGTCTCCGCTACAAACCCCATAGGTCCAGGGTTCATGCATTGGAGCGTTCTGTTCGGTAAATATCTCCCATCTTTTGCTATATGTATCGTATTTTCCAGCGCCTCCACCGGTAGCGACCCAAACGTCTTTCCCATCACAGGTAACGGCGTAGATGAGGTCATTAGGCATTCCACTGTTCATTTGGTTAAAGTTTTCAAACTTTCCGGCCGACCAAAGGGAAAGCCCTCCCATGGTACCTAACCATACGTCACCTGTTTGCTCACTGATATCTATTGCTAAAACCCCGTTATGAGCAAGCCCGTCTTCTGTGGTATAAGTAGACCATTTTCCGTTTTCAAAAACCGCCAAACCCTCATGGGTACCCACCAAAACCCTATCCTCATCAATGCGTACGCAATATGCTTTGTCTCCCGGCAAACCATCCTTTGTTGTAAAACTCTTCCAATTCCCGTAAACAGGCATACTGCTCGATTCCATTTTTACAGTCAACTCCGGTGAAACATTAAGAGCCTGAAACTTTTCCAGGAAAGTCATATTCGCCATTACATGAGTATTTAAACTCATGCTATTGTTTTTCATAAAGCCCAATGAAACTAACACAGCTACTGTCAAAATCACTATGAGAATGAAGGGTTTATATATTGGATTTAGGTATTTCATAAGCCTGTTTTTAATTTGAATAGATTAATGAGCCATGTTGAATATCAAGGGTTTCTTCATCATATTCCGGGCTCCTTAACGATTTTAAATAATTCACAAGATCATTGAGCTCTGATTTACTCATATCATTAACATAACCATGTTTATCATCAGTACCGTAAATGGTCCATATTTCTTCCAAAGTTTTAGCTCGCCCATCATGTAAATACGGCGCTGAAGCAAATACATTGCTCAAATGAGGGGTGTCAAATGCTATGGAATCATCAGAAACTGCCAAGGTGCTTACGTCGGCTAATTTAAGATCAGTGTATAGAGGAGCCGGATGACAGGTTACGCATCGGTTGTTTTCTGGGATTGGATTTCCTGAATGATCTTCAGTTCTCTCATAAAGCAATTTTCCCCTTTGTTGTGAGTCCGTTAATTCTCCAGTTGGATTATACATCAAATTTGGCGGCTGTTCGATCCCCCTCATGATATAAGCAGATATAGCATCAAGGTCCTTATAACTGAATTGCTCGGTCCTGGTGAGTACTGTTGAAAATCGCATACCATCCTGTTTGTATACCGTTTGATTCTTTCCATTCCATTTAAAAGGTGCTGTATCTCCTATTTCCCTAAGTGATTGCGTATTGGTCATATTGCGTCCCATGTCTTTGCCTGCCATATTATAG
Organism: uncultured Flavobacteriaceae bacterium; assembly: GCA_964595535.1. GTDB lineage: Bacteria > Bacteroidota > Bacteroidia > Flavobacteriales > Flavobacteriaceae > Lutimonas. The sequence continues at coordinate 2,089 of CAZQRD010000037.1, forward strand.
ATCAGACCGTCTTCATGATTATCGGGATGGCAAGTATAACAGGAATACTGCTTTTGAAAAGTATGACCTGCGTTATTAAAAAGTCTGCGCCCTTTTCTGGCTACAGTGATACGAACAGGGCCTCCCAGGTCGATTGACACCACCTTTTCAAGGGTTTCAGTATCGATCACCGAGATCTTGTCATTCAGCTGTTCTGCCACATAAAGTCTTTTACCATCTGAGGAAAGGGTCATTCCTTTGGGGTTTTCACCAGTTTTTATTCTTTTGATGACAAAGCTTCTGCTTAGATCTAAGTTATTGGCATAACTCCTTCTCAATTGAGGATTTGTTACCTGAAGCATTTTTCTTATTGAATCAATGGCAATCACAGAAATCATATCAACACCAGCACTAGACACGTAAGCCCTTTTACCATCAGGTGAAATTTCAATATCAAACGGATCAGGATAATAGGCATTTGGTTCGTCAAGTAAAAACTGGCTTATCCTGCCATTTTTATTCCTTTCCATTACTCCAATACCATGGGTCATCATCCAGCCACTCTCCACCTGTACTGAAGGCAATTGATTCTTGGGACGGATAAGGGTGAACATAGCAAGATCTCCATTGGGGGTGTAGGCCGAATTTTCCATAAGATAGGCGCCTTCTACGTTCTTTTTCAAGGCACGTTGTTTTTTTGTATTGATCAGGGTAATTTCTGTGATCAAAGGCTCATTATAGGCAGCTATATTAGCTCTTCTTCCCGTTACTAAGAGTTCTTCGTCAACAGGAGACAGAGAAATTCCTGTTGAATTATTTCCTGCATTCAGTCTTCTCACCTCTTTTTTCCCTTTCAATTCTATCACCGAAACATCCGAACCAAAACAATTGACCACATAAAGATATTTTTCTTCATGGTCAAGAGCTATACCTGCAGGTCCGTTACCCGTATCAATGGTATCCATTACCTTGAACGACTCCAAGTTAATCACGCTCACGTTGTCAGACCATTCATTACTCACATATGCCTTTTTACCTTGCTGATCGATAATAACCGAATGTGGATGCTTCCCTACTGGTATGTTTTTGACTACAACATTTATTTCAAGATCAACAACAAGCAATTCGTCGCTGTCTTGGGCCACTATATAAAGATATTTGTTGTTTTTATCCACAGCCAGATTGAAGGGCGAGTAATAGTCGGCATTGATCATTTTTGTGATCAATTTGTTCTTTGAGATAGGTACATGACAGGAAGTACACAGCAACGGATGATCGGATACGGCTGTTCTTTCATTTACATGTTCTCTGGCCAGTTGCCTGCCGGGATAGAACATAAGAAGTCCAAGCCCTAAAAGGAGCCCTAGAAAACCATATGTTTTTTTCCTCTTCATTTAAATATTATTGACTCGTTGCCATTAGCTGCTTTGGTTGTGGGATGAGAACAGGTGGTTTTAAGACCGATAAAGGTTGTCTGTTTTCGGGTACCATCTCATTTCCCTGATGACAACCCACACAAGCTCTTCTTTCATTGGGCCTCAAGTTGATCCAGCTACTTGGCCCATTCACTATTTTGCCCGACGTATCAAGTGTTTGTATTTGAAAGGGAGTATCAGCCTTAATTTCTAAATAAACCGAGCCATCACTTTCCACATCCACGACCCCCAATGAAGATTCAAGACCAAGCACCTCAATTTTAACGGCCTTTTCTTTATTTATAAACAAAGAATCTTGATGAAACCCAATAAAATTGATATCCTGACAAAGTAAAAGTCCTGTCTCCTCACTCATTTTCACTTCACTTGGAATCTTCTTGGGCATGTTTCGCAACTCAACGGCAACAGCTTCCAGTATTTGATACTGATCATCCTTAAAAACAAGTTTTCCAAAACTTGAATTCTTATAATCGAATTCATACAATCCATAATTCTCACTTTCTGCCGCTTTGTAACAAACAAGTAATTTCCCATTGTTTAATGGGCTCACCCCACTAAAATCTCCTGCCATTTCTCCATTGATGCTTTTTTTGCTATTCATAGGATTATTGTAAGCCAAAGTGAACAGCTCATCTTTACCTTCTTCATTCTTTTCAAGAAGTATAATTTGACCTTCTGCCGTTTCCCTCCCCTTAGCAATCAAATGATCTTTTTCCTGGCTCTTATAAAATAAAGTTTCCTTAGTTCCATCTGGCCTCATAACCATGAGCTTAAGATTATCGGGGCCAGAGTTGAACTGGTGGTTCATAGCCATTATTCGACCATCATGAAGAATCGTGCTTCCAAAATAAGATCCCGGACTGTACGTAATCTGCTGCTGTTGTGAACCATCAATGTGCATAACCATAAGAGCATGACCTTTATAACTTGATTCACGATCAGATGATCTGCTAAAAGCAATCCTCTCTCCTGGAAGATAAATAGGGTCCGTGCAGTTCTCTGTAGAATTGGTAAGTTGTGTATATCTTAAACTACCCAGATCCATTTCATAAATTTGCCAGATATCAGCATTCGATTTTTGTCCTGCGAAAACCATTTTATGCGCATCGAATGAAATATCAGGTGCACAGGCAGAATAAAAATCATCAGTAAGTGGCAAAGCAGAAATGGTTTCACTTTTGGGATTAATAGCCAGAATTTTCGCCCTTTTAAGAAAGCCCCTATGGGTCAAGGATTTGAATTCAGAAGCTTGCTGCTTATTATGAATAACCGTGATTAGGATACTTCCCTTCGTAGAAGTTTCGTTACATGAGGTCAAGGAATGCCCTATTGCAGAAACAAGGATTATAAAAATAAAAAACGATTGTAAACCTTTAAACATCTGTTTTTGTTTTCTATTGAGGTTCGACGACTTTCAGTATCTGATTGGCAGCCACTTTTTCTAGTATCTGATATTGGCCGGATGGCCACTTTATTTCAATGCGATCTATGACTTCATGATCAGCGATTCCGAAATGAATTCGTGAATCATTCTGAGAAAGATATCCGGTGGTACTTTTTTTCTGAGCGGTTTGAACCTGAGTATCCGTCATAATTTTTATTCGGCAACCGATTCCATCCTTATTGCTCAAAGTCCCCTCAAGATCCAGCATGAGCCAGTTTGATTGATTCCCGAAATTATTTCGCAAGAATTTTCCCTTTCCATCGAGATTCACAATATAAACGTCAAGATCTCCATCATTGTCATAATCTCCTATACAGGCTCCGCGCCCTACATGTTCTTCTTTGAAGTACTCACCCAAATCAAGAGAAACATCTTTGAATTTACCATTACCTACATTATCGAACAACTGATCTTCCTGCCCGTATAAATGTTTTAATTCACCATTGGTCTTGAAAATATCAGCATCCCCATCATTATCATAATCTAAAAAAGAGGATGACCAGCCTACAAATTGTCCGGAAGCCATTGATATACCAGAAGCATAAGAATTATCTTTAAAAATTCCATTGCCCAGATTTTCATATAATGAGCAATAATTATCGTCTGAAATAAAAATATCGAGGAGTTCATCATGGTTATAATCGGCAAAATCAACCGACATACTAACAGTTGCTTCCCCTGCCTGACTGAAACCTGTCCCTGATAGGGTTCCTTTATCGGTAAATCCCTTTCCATGATCATTATGCCATAAATAATTGGCCGTATGATCGTTGGCTACATAAATATCCACAAACCCATCATCATCATAGTCGGCAGCTCCAACGCCCATGGCTCTGCCATCAACATCAATGATCCCCATTTGATCTGTCACATTTTTGAAACTGCCATTACCTGTATTCCTAAACAACAAATCCTTCTGGCTATCATAAGCTAAAGGACCGGGAAAACCATCCGGCGCATAGTAATAAGAATATTCAGGATCGAAGTTCAGGTAATTCCCAACATAGAGATCCAGTAAACCGTCATTATCAAAATCGAGCCATACCGCTCCTACGCTGCACTTAGCACCTCCGCCAACACCTGCCTTATCCGTTATATCTTTAAAGGTACCATCGCCCAAATTCTGATAAAGTGTATTCTTTCCATAATTAGATAAATAAATATCCGGGTAGCCATCATTGTTAAAATCCCCAACCGTGATTCCCATACTGTACCATTCACCCTGAACTCCTGACTCGCTGCTAACATCCTTAAATGTTCCATTTTTCAAATTCTTATACAAATGGTTATGAGGAAGTTGCTTTGGTTTTTCACTTTTACTAAATCCTTCCAGCCATGTTCCACTGCACGTGTAAATATCCATATAGCCATCCTTGTCATAATCGAGAAACGCCGCTCCTCCTCCAACAGATTCGACTATATTCTGCATCTCTTCAGCGCCGATGGAATGAACAAAATCAAGCCCTATGGATTCTCCAATCTCCTGAAAAAACTCGGAATTGGGTTTAGTAGGTACAAGTGCTATCTCAGCATCCCTGTGATTAAGTTTGCCTTCCTGTTGGCATCCGTAAATCACGAAGAAAAGACCAAGCAATACTTTTGATTTTATCAGGCCTTTTATTGCACAACGTAATATATGCTTAATAAATGTTCGAAATTTGAGTGTAGGGTAATACATCTAATCGTTTGATCTTTGATGATTAAACCGCCATAAAACATTCCAACTGCCCCTAAATGAGACGCCAATGGCAAAACTGACGAGACTTTATAGGTGGAATTCAAAATTGAAAGCGGCAATCATTTTTTTCTTGTCAAATTTGGCTTAGTTTTGGCTTAAAAAGAATGACATATATCATTAAAAAAAATCTTGATTTCTCATTCCTTTACCAAGATTTTTTAGACTTTTAAACTAAAGTTCGAAGACTCCATTTTTTACAACATTTAATTGCTCCGGTTTGACAATACTATTTTATTAATCTTGATAAACATGTTTACATGAAAATTCATCCTGTCAGTTTGATACTCGGTTTCTCTTTGTTGATTTTGAGCTGCAATCGCAATCCTAAGAAAGACCTGTTTGAATTTGTGGATGCTGACAGCTCTCATATTGAATTTGCCAATACCATTATTGAAAATGACAGCGTCAATCCTACTAACTGTTTAAATTGTTTTAACGGAGGAGGAGTAGGTATTGGTGATTTTAATAATGACGGCCTGTCAGATATTGTGTTCACAGGGAATCAGGTTTCTTCTGCTCTGTATCTGAACAAAGGATCTTTGGAGTTTGAAGATGTTTCCATCGAGGCAAATTTTACAACTGATAGCTGGGTCACCGGAGTTTCTATAGTTGATATCAATGCAGATGGCTTCGATGATATTTATCTGAATGTAGCCGGTATAAACTGCGATAACAATTGCCATAACCAATTATTTATAAATCAGGGTCTGAATCAAAATGGAATTCCCACCTTTATCGAACAGGCAGATGCCTATGGTCTGAATGATGGAAATTATGCAACTCAGGCTGTTTTTTTTGACTATGATATGGACGATGATCTTGATGTATACATTGTTCACAATAAGAACAGCATTAAATACAATAGGAATTTTCCCAGACCTAAAAATGTCTGGCCTGAATTCCTAAAAGACTATCTTTTAAAAAATGAAACCAAAGAAGGTATTGATCATCCAGTTTTTGTAAATGTTTCCGAAGAACTCAATTTGACGCATAAAGGTTTTGGGCTGGGAGTTGGTATAAGCGATTTCAACAATGACCAATTGGTGGATATTTATGTGTCCAACGATTTTATTACCGAAGATTTTCTGTATATAAACAAAGCACATCACGACAGTTTGAATCCTAGTTTTGAAGAGGAGAATAAAAAATATTTAGGCCATACAACCATGAATGGAATGGGCATGGATATCGCCGATATCAACAATGATGGTTTATGGGATATTTTCGTTTTAGACATGTTTCCCAACAGCTATTACAGACAAAAACGAGTACAGGGTAAAATGAGTTACGCTGAGCATATGAACACACGAAACACCGGTTATAGTGCTCAGTATATGAGAAATACATTGCAATTAACAAACGGACATATTAATACTGAGCCCGTAAAAAGTAGTGAAGTAGGGTTATTATTTGGAGTTTCGAGTACAGATTGGAGTTGGGCGCCTTTAATGGTAGATTTTGATAATGACGGAGATAAAGATATCTATATCACAAATGGCTATATCAAAGATGTTATTGATCGGGATTATATCAATTTTATTTCTCAGAAACGCAGTAATTTTTCAAAGAATAATTCACTTGAGCAATATCAAAAGGATCTGCCTCCGGTTATTGAACCAAATTTTTTCTACGAACAAAAGGATCTCGATGAATTTAAAGATGTTTCCGACACTTGGATAGAAGCTTTACCATCGTTGTCAAATGGAGTAGCTTATGCCGATTTTGATTTGGATGGCGATCTTGATATGGTTGTTAGTAATATCAATTCCAAGGCCTTCCTATTAGAAAACAAGACCTCCGACAAACTCGAAAATCATTATCTGAGAATTAAATTAAACGGTTATATCAAGAATAAGCATGCTATTGGCTCAAAAATTACACTTTGGAGTGATGGAAATGAACAACATTACTTTCAATCTGTAATCAGAGGTTATTTGTCGTCTGTTGATCCGATTGTTCATTTTGGACTTCTTAAGTCACGTATTGATTCTTTACAAGTAATTTGGCCAAATGGCACCAGATCATTCATGAAAAACCTTCAAGCTGATCAATTGCTGGAAGTATCTTATGATTCAAGTGAGCCTTATAAAAAACCCGGAGTAAAAAAGTTATATACGTTCCAGCCAGTTGATAGTTTGCTGGATTTTACGCATAGAGAAAATTTTCAAAACGAATTTTTTAATCAACAATTATTAATGCGACAATACTCAAGATCCGGGCCTTGTTTGATTGCTGGAGATCTGGATGGTCGACCGGGAGATGAAATCTTCATTGGTGGAAGTTCTAAAAAAGCGGGAGCCATTTGGTTTCAGGATGCGACGGGACAATATTACCCTAAACAGCTGCTCGATTCTATTTACGAAGATGCAGATGCCATTTTTATTGATGTGGATAATGATGCCGACCTGGATCTTTATGTTAGTAGTGGCGGAATTGAATTTCGTGTAAATTCTCCCAATTATGCAGACAGAATTTATCTAAACAATGGAACTGGTGAATTTTCGCTTTCTCTCAAATCTTTGCCAGAATTGTTTGAAAGCAACGCTTGTGTAAGAGCAGTGGATATTGATCACGACAACGATTTAGATTTGTTTTTAGGGGCTAGAATAACTCCCAATAACTATCCTAAAACTCCTGAAAGCTCGATTTTGATCAATAACAATGGAGTCTATAAAAAGCAAGCGAATGAAGAAGTTTCCAATATGGGAATGGTTACAGATGCCATTTGGTCGGACGTAGATGGTGATGGATGGGAAGATCTTTTAGTTGTAGGAGAATTTATGCCAATAAAGGTATTTAAAAATCATGAGGGTATATTGAAAAAAACTTCTTTAATCTGGCTGGATAAAGACAATGATGAAATCACAACCGAAGGCTGGTGGAATTGCATTGAGTCTGCTGATTTCGACAAGGATGGAGATATGGATTTTATCGTGGGAAATCAAGGGCTTAATGGACATGTGAAACCGTATAAAAATTATCCGGTTTATGTGTATAATCAAGATTTTGATAAGGATGGAAGACTCGACCCTTTATTAGCCCAGTATTTTGATTTTGAAGGAAAGAAAACTTTATTTCCCATCCACACAAAAGACGATATCAAAAGGCAGTACCCTGAAACCGTTATTCATTTTTATTCTTATGAGGAATTCGCTAAAGTGACATTTAAAAGCCTTCTAAAGATCAAAGATCTCGAGTCGGAAACATTGAAAGCAACAACGTTTGAAAGCTCCTATGTAGAAAATTTAGGAGGAGGAACCTTTAAGCTTCAAAGCTTACCCTCCGCTTTGCAGGTGTCTCCTATCAATGACTTATTAGTCCATGACTTTGATATCGATGGTCAACCGGAAATCCTAGTTGTTGGAAATGATTTCACTGCCGAATCCACTTTCGGACAATTCGATGCCCTTACCGGATTATTGATAAAAACAAACGGGATCGACTTTGAAGTGATCCCAAGCAGAAACTCAGGATTTTATGTGCCGGGTCAATCAAATCACATTATCAAAATAACCGATAATACAGGAAGAAATTTTATCCTTTCCGGACAAAATAATGACAAGTTAAAAATTCATGAATTCAAACAGTAAGGATTATTTTAAAAAACTACCTAGTAAGCCTCCCAAACCTCCTTTAGATCCGGAGCTTCCCCCAATCATACCTGCAATATCATCTATGGAACTTTCATTTGAATCAAAACCCTGAAGTAGAGAAGCCATCGATTGCATATCACCTCCTTGACCACCAAGCAAGCCGCCTAAAAGATCTCCCAATCCACCTGATTCTGATACATTATTCTCCTTGGTCCGTTTACCGAGATAACTCATTATAAAAGGTGCAGCTACTTTTAACATGTTCATGGCAGAATTCATGTCTAAGCCTGATGATTTACTCAATGCATTTGCCGCATTACTTTCCTGACCACCAAAAACGTGTCCAAGTATATTGGCTCCATCATCCAACACATCTTGATCTATGCTATCTCCTCCAAGAATTGAACTCAAATTATCAAGTCTTGAACCGCCACTATGCGTTGGAGAATTCAAAGCGCCCAATAATTGTTCAGATCCTTCGGCCGAATTACTATTGTTTTTTAAAGCTCCTAAAATTAAAGGCAAGGCTGTTGACAAAGCACCAGTTGTACTTTTACTATCCAATCCCATTTGTTTTCCGGCCCCATTTATAAGTTCTTGGCCCATCTCACTATTTAGTAAATCTAATATTCCACTCATCTTTAAAAATTATTTAATATTGATACGACATAAAGATACGGAATTCTGAAGCTAATTAATATCCAAAATTCTTATTAAGATTGAACTTTATTTGGCTTGAAAAACGAGCCAACTTTTAGCAAAATCCTCATCTATTAACCATGATGCTGTAGTTTTTCCATATGGATAATCGCTAAAACTATAAGCTTCCAACTTACTATTGCTTCCCAACCATCCTTCATCTTCAGCTATATCCTTGATCTTGTTCGTACCTGGCTCAAGCCTCTTTGCTAAAACAGTAGAAAAAAAACTCTGTATCATATCTTCAGGGCCTTCTAAGGGGCCAAAATGATCCATTCCTGGCTCCATGACCAAAGCCCAATTAGCACCTTCTATTCTTTTAGCAGCAATCACTCCAACTATTCGAGAATTACTTTGAGGAGAATCATTCTCACCATAAAACAAAAGTCCTGGAATCCGATTATTATTTTCCGGGGTAGGATTCAAACTACCTCCTCTGATATTCGCGAATGCCAACATTCTCTCGGGAAGAAACCCTGAGAAACTATAACTAAAAACCCCTCCAGCTGAATAACCTCTCATCAGAAGCGGAAGGTCCTTAATGTAGCCCTGACCCTTTTCTTCGGCTAAAATTTCTAAACTTTTTAAAAGTGCTTTACCACTACCTCCATCAGCATCAGTATAAGAATTAGTTGAAGTTGATACGTTCCCTAGATATACAGCTAGTATTGCCACATTTTCATTTTTCGCAAAGTTTTGCCAATAAGAAGAATATGCAAAACCAAGTCCATTTGAATTATAACTATGTGTTAATACAACAACTGCTCTTATCGGATCCGTAGTTTCTGGAATCCATAGCCTAAATTCAGCCGCTTGAAAATTATCAGCATCTGTTGGAAAGACCCTGTAAGTAGTTTCATCTATGAATTCGCCATACCCCTTTTCAGGTATAAGTTCTATATCCATCTTCTCACCCTCACAAGACAATATAATTATGGAGCACAGCAACATACTAATGCTTATAAATAATGAGTAGAAATTCTTAACTGTTATCTTCATATCGTTTATAAATATACTTAAAAAACAATTTAGCACTAAGATTCAGTTAACCAAACTGCCTACAAAAGGGATGAATTAAACATTATTTAGTTTAAAAATACATTTTATTATTCATCATATTATCGCATATTTGTTTTTATGATGATTTATAGATACAAAAGCACTTCAGAAATGCCGTGGGTCCTGATCCCAGGTTTGTAACTTAAATTAGTTTCTATTTTTTCAAATATCATCTAATCTTTTATCTAATTTTTATGAGTAATGTAATAGTAATAGGTGCCGGCATGGTAGGTAGCGCAATGGCCATAGATATGGCAAAAAAACACACGGTAACTTTAACTGACATCAGTCTGTCCGTTTTGAAAAATATCAAAGCAAAGCATGACAAGCTGCAAATACAAACCCTTGATGTAACCGACAATGAGGCATTGCAAAAATCTATAAAAGAATTTGACCTTGTGATTTGTGCCGTTCCCGGATTCTTAGGCTTTAAAACCCTGAGAGCCATCATTGAAGCAGAGAAAAATGTAATTGACATTTCATTTTTTCCAGAAAATTGCATGGAACTTGACAGTCTTGCTAAGAAAAAAAATGTGACAGCAATTGTTGATTGCGGCGTTGCTCCGGGCATGGACAATGTCATTCTTGGATATTATAATGAATCCATGAAACTCACTGACTTCGAATGCCTTGTCGGCGGGCTTCCCAAAGAGAAGAAATGGCCTTTTGCTTATAAAGCACCTTTTTCACCTATTGACGTAATAGAAGAGTATACCAGACCGGCGAGATATGTCGAAAATGGTCATGAAGTGGTTCGAGAGGCCTTAACAGATTGTGACTATGTTCAATTCGATAAAATTGGGACACTTGAATCATTTAATTCTGACGGACTAAGATCGATTATTCATACGATGCCTCATATTCCAAATATGAAAGAAAAAACCCTACGATATCCTGGGCATGTTGAATATGTCAGAGTGTTGAAGGAAAGTGGTTTCTTCAATGAAGCTGAAATAGAAGTAAATGGCATCGGAGTTCGTCCCCTTGATTTTACAAGTAAAATTTTGTTCAATGAATGGAAACTCGAAAAAAATGAAGAAGAAATTACCGTCATGCGGATCACGTTAAAAGGAGAGAATGCGAAAGGTCAAATAGAAGAAATAACATATAACCTTTACGATGAATATTGCCGGGAGACTGAAACTTCCTCCATGTCAAGAACTACAGGGTATACGGCTACTGCCGCAGCAAATTTGTTTCTGGATGGTCTGTTCTCTGAAAAAGGCGTTTTTCCACCTGAATTGGTTGGTAAACACGAAACATGTTTTAGGTATTTTTTAAACTATTTGGAAGAAAGAAATATTCATTATATAAAAAGCTCTAAGATCCTGTCTTAAACAAACTTCCATATTCAAGGGAAAAAGTCATGTAACTGTTTCCGGAAGGGAGCCCGCCTTTCCTCCTCCAAAGGCGATGACAAGGTAAAGCTTGTCTCGGTTTCAAACCTGATCAACAAATGCTATAGTGAATTATAGCGTTAAAATCTTTTGAGCAAAATCCTTTACGCGCAGCCAATCAGTATATTCAATTTTCGTGTTTTTATCGGTAGGACCCTTAGTCATCCACATAATGAATTGTATCATGATCCTGTCAAAAAAAGGATATTTCTTATAATCCAGTTTACCTGCAAAAACTTCCACCAAAGTGGGCCTCCAGGTAATTTCCTTAAAAAATTTGATCACATATGGATTCGTGTCCGCCTGATTCTTTTCTGGTTTTCTGGCAACTAGATTTACAGAAAAAAAGGCCGTTTTATGTAAATCAAGTACTTCCTTGTGTAGATTTATAAAGTCGATCACTGCTTTATGATGCACTCCATACCTGATACTTGATCCAATAATGATCTTATCAAAGCTTTCTAATTTTCGATCGAATTCATCTACTTCACATAAAAAAACCTGCTTCCCTTCTTGTTTCAACTGCTCAGTAATAAAGTTTGAAATTTTCTTTGTATGCCCGTCTACCGAAGCATAGATGAGTAGGATAGTATCTGTCATTGAAATTAGTTTTAGCTATTTTGCCTGGGTAGCTTTGATCCTTTCGAGTTGTTCCTTTAGTTTTAAGGCAGCAGGTGTAATGGCCAGCCCACCCAAACCAGTGCATTTTACACAAGTGGGCATATCGGCACTAACCCTTTCAACCGTTTCCAAAACCTGATCGAGTGGTATAAGATGTGCAAAGCCCGATATCGCCATGGTCGCAGAAGACAAAGCGTTGACCGCTGCACTTGTATTCTTTCCCAAACACGGGGCCTCAACCCTATCGGCTATCGGGTCACAAACCAGTCCAATCATATTCTGAATGGCCATAGAAGCGGCTCCAAGCCCCTGAGCTGCAGTTCCACCAAAAAATTCAACAATTCCGGCCGCTGCCATACCGGCTGAGGCTCCACATTCTACCTGGCAACCGTGTTCCTCTGCCGAAAATCCAGGTCCCATGGCGAAATAAGCGCCCACAAGTCCTGTGGCATAATAGGCCATAATCTTATCATCCATAGTGGCTTCAACTTCGTCCGAAACCGCTTTTAAAGCAGCACCAACTGTACCACAGGATCCGGCTGTAGGATTTGCCACAATGACCTCCAAAGCACTCTTAGACTCCATAATCGCGGCAACGTTTTCAATAATTTTATTGATGATGGATCCTTGAAGGATCTTTCCGTTTTTTTCGGCCTTTGCCACAAGATTTGACTGTTGCGGTAAAATTCTATCTTCATATTCGGTTCCTGACAGACCCTTGGCAATACTTCCTTCAATGATCTCAATAATGGTTTTCATTTTGTTCTTTAAAACCTCCTTGGAAAGACCGCTTCGGTATTCCTCGTACAATAAACCCAGCGACCCGAGCGACAAACCTTGCTCATTACTGTAATCAATGAGCGATTCTATAGATGCAAAGGGAAGCGCTCTTTCCCTGCCAGAAATAATGGGCATCACAGGTAAGACATTTGCCACTTTATATACTTCTTTATATTCTGTGATCTGATCTATTAAAGTCTCCGTAAAAGGCTGAAAACCCTCAAAAACGTACAATTTGAAGTCGGCCGATTCAACAGATTTTAATTGAACTTCCGACGGTTTTATTTCCAGTAAATCCTTTTCTATATCGTTATGTGACCAAACTAAAAGCACATGATGGTCACCCTTCATCTCCACCCTGCATTCATCAATTTTTTGAATCTCAAAAGATCCTCCTCCTAAAGAAGCGGCTAGTATCTTAACCTGATCTCCCGTATCAGAAGTTAAGATGAGCTGCATACTATTGGCATGTGTATTCTCAAAAGTGCTAATCTCATAATCAATGTCGACCCCTCTCTCTGAAGCAATTCTTTCTGTTTGTTTCATCAAATCATCTGCCATATCAATCTCAAGCAAACCACCGTTCATTCCTAAAACCGTGCCCTGCTCCTCATAATTCGTCACCCAGGCTCCATCCTTGTCAAAGGCAATCAAGGCATGCTTAAGAGGTCCGTCGATCATTTGAACTGCCATGCCTGCAACCCTCCAGGAGGCTGCAGTATGAGAACTTGAAGGGCCTCTCATTACAGGACCGATCACATCGTTAAAAATACTGGCTAAACTATTCATGGAATTTTACTTTAATTCAGTTAAGATCTTTGGGAAAAGCGATTGTTTTTCTTCCGATTAAAATTACACATTAATTTTTAAATCGATATTTTGACCCCGGGCTTACAAAAGTTCATTTTTTACTTTCAAGTCAAACACTTATTTTCGTAAAGGAATGATTTCTTCAAACAAGACATATGATATTCAAAAAATATTTCCTGCTCATATTTAGTTTTATTTTAGTACCCGGAATCCATGGACTTTTCGCACAAAAGGATCAGATTCCGATTGAGTTTCAATTGGAACAGCACAGTGAAAGGTTATTAATCAAAATCGGTATGGCATCCAAAGATAAACCTGCTAAACTTAAGTTTGGAACTTTTACTACTGACAATCGAAATGGACCCAGTGTTTTGAAAAAAAACGACGCCTCATCCACAATTCAAACTGAAGAACCGTCTGCCTTGCTGTTTTCATTTGAGGTGATCAATAACAAAGGTGACATAGCGAAAGTTGAAGCCGCCTCAAATAACGAGCAAAATCCCGCCGATAATTCGAACATAGCATCAGATGATGTTAGCGTATATATTAGCACAAGTATTGACAGTGAAGACTTATGGATCCTGCTTATGACAAAGACCGCCGGAACAGAGTCGTTTTCTTTGAAAGATATTTTTCTAACTAATGGCAATGATGAGATTACTTTTGAAAACGTTTTGGGCGTGCCCATCGGTAAACTGGAGAACACAGCTCCAAAAGGAATTGAAGCTTTTATTAATGGAAATCCAATCGGGGCCTTGCAATATTATTCAGGAGGTTCTTTTAGTTATAAAAAGTTCATCTGGATCTCAGATAGGTCAGAACCTCACATGCAACTTGTCATGGCAGCAGTATTTTCGGCTATGATGGAGATTGGTGATTATTTTGAAGAAAGTGGTTTCACTGAATAAGAAATGAATTTTTCTGATTTAAATCTTTCCAAGAATCCTATCCATAACCCAACTGGTATGTAATGCTGTAACTCCTGTTGAAGGATGCAGGTAATTGTCGTCAAACAAGGCCTTTTTCATTTCCTGTACATGAGGCAGTTGAATCGTTTTAGGATGTTCTATATAAAGTTCGTCCCTACCCATATTTGTTTCACAAACCAAAGGTGCATCTTGAAAAATGGAAAAGGCGATTTTTCCAGAACTTCCAAATATTTCCACTTTATCTTCATCGCCAAAACTTCCAAAATTCCAACAAGCAGAGCCTGTAACACCTGATTTATGCATCCAGGAGGCTGCAACCGCATCAAGCGACGAATACAAACCCTGTTGGTTGCTGCTGTGTCCTGAAGCTTCTTTTATATCACCCAATAGAAACGCAAAAAGATCAAGTCCATGACTTGCAAGATCATCAAAATAACCTCCTGGCGCAACGCTGGAATCTGTTCTCCAATTTTCCTCTTTCGATAGATCCACTAAACCAGGTTGCTTGGTCAAAATCCAATTGACATGCCTTAGCTTTCCTATTCGACCCTCATCTAAAATTTCTTTTACTTTTTGAAACCGAGGCAGGGTACGTCGGTAATATGCTGCAAACAAGGGGATATTCTTTTTCTTAAAAGACTCATAGATCTGGAGGCATTCCTTATAACCGGGGGCCATGGGTTTTTCAATACAACAGGGCTTTCCTGCTGCCACAACCATAAGCGCATAATACATATGCGAATCTGGTGGGGTTGCTATATACACGGCATCGATGTCTTTATCGTTGATGAGTGCCTCAGCATCATTGTAAAATTTTGCAACATTATGGCGTTTGGCGTAATCTTCAGCCTTATCGAGACTTCTTCTCATCACTGCAGCTAATTCAAAACCATTTGTTTGCTGATAGGCAGGACCGCTTTTTACTTCGGTTACATCCCCACAGCCAATGATACCCCAACGAATTGATTTTGATTCTTTGTTAGCAGTATGCACGAATTTTGGAATTAGTTTGATTAAAAGTAAATATACTAAAATCTGTGTTTTAGCATCCTAAAGTTTCACTTTTTGACCGGTGTTTGTTTGCCTTTCCTTCTATGTCCATAAATAAACATCATTCCAATAAGAATAAACGGAAACGTAATGGTTGTGATGATCCACAGGCTCATTGATATCGAACCATTCATACGGAAATTGTGCATAAAAACTAAAGGGCTTAATCCAATACCGATAAGCAAGAAGATGATCCCTCCAACCAGTTCCCACTTCCATGCGATCAATAATACCAAAAGCAGTGTAAAGGAAGGAATGAGATGCATTGCAAAAGCCTGTATCTGTTGCCAAATAGTGAGATTGGGATCAAAGGCATCCAGAGCAAAGATGCTTATAAATACTATCGCCAGAATACAAATAATTCTGGGAAGCCAGAAGGTTAAACGAGCGCTTATAGTCATAACCTTGTTTTAGTGTAAAACTAAAACAAACAAACTTCAACCCAAATGACAGAGATCAATAGAAATCTTGACACTAGTCAAAAACAAATAATAGCCTGATGGTCTACATCTTGTGAAAATAAACCAGCCTGTCATTTAATGGCTGTTCGTCCCTGTAATTCTTTAGAGGCATATTATCTTTTAATTTTAAGACCTCCTCCAGGGATACTGCAATTGGTTCTTTGAAAACGATCCATTGTACATTCTCTGTACACGGTGGCGTGGTTAAGGATCCTCCATAAGAATAATAAGTCTCATTCTCAGGGAATATTCTCGAAAGATCAAAAGCCTTCTCTATTTCTTTTTCCTGACCTATTTGCAAGGGAAGAAAGCTTTCCATCTTTTCCATGGTCTGACTTCTTTCTCCTTCTATGCCTAAAACGCTGAGAACCGTATAGTTTTTTTGCTCGCTTTGATGCACTAAATGAATCTCAATAGGATATCTTACTCCATTAATGGTATGTTCAGATGGTTCGTGAAAATGAATTTGAATTAGGTCAAAGTTCACTCCATTATTTACAATTGAATCACCAAGTTCAAAATCAAATTGTATAGAATGTCCGTTATTGCGAACCTTGTTCAAAATGGTTTTAGGAGAATAGTAAAAATCTATTAAACTTATTTGTTCTTTATCTTCAATAGTGTTGATATCAATGATGTTAATCGGAGATTGTCTTTGCCCCGAACAATCAGAATTTTTTTCCAGTTCTGCCCAATGTTCTGGTGACGTTTCTCCTTCATAACTCCAATGACTTTCATGAGATTCTTCAGTGATTTTGACTTTCTGAGCTTCTCTGCCACAAGACAAGGCACTACTTATAATAAGTACCAGGGTTGCAATTCTAGCGTATAAATTCATGATTTTGTTTTTGAAAATACTTCTTATAATTAAAATCCTTTGATTGATCTTTAGTTTTTTTATTCGAATTCATAAAAAGATACCAAGGTGAATCGCTTCAAGCGACAAAGGTATTTAGGTCACAGGAATTTAAACATGACAAAAATCAAATATTAGCTCAATGATAACAATTATTTATATCCATGTTGCATATTTCGGTCATTGCCTTAGCAAGTTTTTGTGTAAGCTCTTTAAAAAATCTTTCGCCTTTTTCCTTGCTTGCGAATTTTGGATTTCCAATACCCGTATCAGCTGTGACCTTTGACCATTTCCGTTCGGTCCAAAGCCAGCTTTCAGAAAAGGCCTCAACCTTGTGCTTTCTCTCCTTACCATCTCCCCATGCTGATTTTGGCAATACCAGTTCGGGTTTTAAGTGCAATAACAAACTTGTTTCCATCTCCTCGGCATGGTCACCATCCAGTTCGAAAAACTCGCCTCTCTCCATGGCCTGAAACCAATTTGAAGTGGCCAGAAACATTTCAGGAAATTCAAGTCCAAGTTCCCGTAGCATGGTTTTAAAATCATTACCACCATGGCTATTAAAGATCAGTAATTTATGAATTCCCTGCCTGTTTAAAACAGTTATGATATCCCTTAGAATTGCCAATTGGGTGGAAGGGTTTAAGTTAATGTCCAGATAAATATCACTTTGCCCGGTGTTCACCCCAAAAGGGATGGTAGGTAAAACAATAAGATTCGCCCCTTTTTCCCAAGCAAGCCTGGCTGATTCTGCCGCCAGATAATCAGACTCTATATTGTCGGTGGCATAAGGCAAATGAAAATTATGTGCTTCTGTGGCGCCCCAGGGCAAAATGGCTAATTCAACTTTTTTATCCTTTAGATGTTTCCAGTTAGTTTCGGCTAAAATATAGGGTCTCATAATCTTGCTTTAGAAGAAGTTAAGATAGAACTTAATTTGAAAAATAGAAAATAGATTTGTTAGAAATATTGACGAAATAATACTGTGAAAATCTTACAAAGATAAAGTTGAAAACATATGTTAGTACATATGAATTTCTATGTCTGGTGCTTACATAATAAAATGAAAGCCATCATGAAAAAGATGCAGACTGGCAATATGGAAGTATATAAAATGTACGGCGAAAACTAAAAAAAGAGATCCCATGAAAAATACTTCCATGGGATCATTATAATTTTCATTATTCTATTGAAGTCGATTAAGCAAGAAAAATTAATCATGCTTCAAGTTAAAAATTATTCCTCAACCTTAACACCAACTTTCTCAAGCGCCACTGCTATGGCTTCCGCATAGGTAAGAATCAGTACTTCACCAATATGAAGTTCAGTTATTAACTTTTCATCTTCCATAGGAATACTCACATAGTTTCCATTTGGCCCACTTACTGTGGCTATCATATAGGGTCTGTTCAATGCCTCAATCGTTACTACAGCTTTAACTACAGCGCCAACAACTGCGGCCGGATCCATTCCTTCAGGAGCTTTTCCACCTTCAACCATCATCTGAACTGGTTCTGCAACTTCTTCAGGTGTTGGATCGCGAAACTCAGCCTTTATATAGGTGTAGTAATCAAACTTTATAACATCGCCTACGCCAATTTCATTAAATCTTTCGACCTCTTCACCGGCTGTCACTGTCATCAATCCTCCGTCGGTTCCCATAAGGGTAATGTCTCTGGTTTCTGCATTAATTTCTGTAACGGTTCCCTGCATACTTACCTCATCCCATTTTTCTCTCGACGGTCTTTTATCTTGAGCATAAGTGTTAAACGTTAGAGAAGCAATTGCTATCACTACAAAAGCATAAATTTTTATTGATTTCATCTTTCAATTTTTAAGTTATAATTTGTTTTTGTTTTTGTTGCGGCTAAGATAAGGCATTCCATTAATTACTCAATGGCATAAATGATACAAAAATTGGAGTAACACATAAATTTCGTGTGAATGTCAAAGGGATTCAGAAATGATAAGCTGCCCCTTTTCAGGAGTCACATCATAGAGGATGTAAGACCCAAAATAATCCTCATGAATTTCGAGCCCTGAGGCAATTCTATTTTCTCCATGCATAACGCTGGGGTTCTTCCAATCATCTGGTATATAAGTTTTTAAGCTAAGAGGCACGTCATATGTTTTCGGATCCAGGTCAAACATAAAAGTTAACTTTATAGTCTTATTCTCAAAGTTGCTTTCTATGATAATATTCTTTCTTTCCCGAATGTATTTGGTCACATCAGCAAAGGTGGCTACCCAGAGATCATTCTCCTTTTCTTTTATATACGAGAAGTATTCTTCCAATTCGCTGGTCGTTTTCGCTTCCCAGCCAAAATTATCCACCCCGTGAAACACAAGTACCAGCCAAATATTATCGTTAGCCTGGCATGTATCTATCCACGATTTCATAAGCTCCATACTCGAATTTGTTAAGGGCCCTCTTTGCCATTGGACATATTCATTTTTGGATGCTGCAGGGTCCTTATCACTAGATCGATTAAGTTCATCAAGCCAGGTCTCCGGCATGCGATTACGGAGGGCCGGATACACCGAACGTGCGACTTCCATAACCCTCTCATTTTCTGTTCCATAAGGGCATTCGACTGAAAATGTAAACTCCTCACCCAGATTCTTATAAATATCAGCTTTACTCTGTTCAAGTTCATATAACAAGTTCGTTTCATCCAAAACAGCCATTCGCGGGTGCGTTATGCTATGACTTGCTATTTCATGACCTTCGGTGGCATATTTTTTTAAATCCATCCACGAAGTAGTATCTTGGGGGTTATCATGATACACCACTTCATCAGTATTTTTTAAGGTGCCATTTCGTAATTTTTCATAGGCTTCATCTATGGTTTGATACGCTTCGACAAGCTTTCCAGATTCAAAAAGTGATCCTGCATTCGAATGCGCCAAGATGGCTTCGCTTGTTCCTGTATATCCTATTAAGGATGCTCTTTCAAAAAAATTATCAGCATTTGTCTGGGTCACTGCTGTTTCCTGAATAATTTCGTCTTCGGATCTTCCCAAAAACCTGCCAGCCTCCGATCCATTTACCTTTCCCGTTAGGATAAAAAATGTTGCTGGGAGACCTAATTTATTCATGATCGGTCTGGCAACCGTAAACTGGTTGATAATTCCATCATCATAAGTGATTGAAACAGCTGATTTCTTGTTTCCCTGCCATTTGGATACCTCAGTTAGACCCGCATGATTATCCCAACTGATCGTGCAACTTGAAAAAAGTATTACGGTAAGAAGTGATACTATGCTAAATTTTATAGATTCTGGCTTTCTCATATTTCTTAAAATTAAAAACGATTTTCTTTTTACAAATCCGACATAAATGTAAATATTTTAAACCGTTTTGAAATGGGTGTTTTAAAAAACAATCACAAGAATTTGATAAGGAATTTGGGCTTTCCAAAATATCTCATCATCATTATTAAACCATTACTCATAAAAACGGTCTAACAACTTATAAATAGAACAAAAAAAAGATTAATTTTATATTGATCCAAAAACCAATTCTTCTTTAAATAATACCTTATGCTTAAAAAGATTTTATTTACCCTACTTGCTTTATTTTTAATCATCCAACTCTTTAGACCTGAAAAAAACACCTCGAATGATCTTACCTACGCTGTATCAAAAAAATACGATGTTCCTGATGAGGTTGTTCTGATCTTAAAAAATGCCTGTAACGATTGCCATTCTAACAATACAGTTTATCCCTGGTACGCAAATGTTCAACCCGCTTCCTGGTGGCTTGATGAACATGTTAAAGACGGGAAAAAAGACTTGAACTTATCAGAATTCACTAATTTACCTATCGCAGTTCAAAATCATAAATTTGAAGAAATCATCGAGGTAATAGATGAAAATGAAATGCCTTTAGAATCATACACCTACCTAGGTCTGCATACTGAGGCGAATTTGACTTCAGAAGAAAAGAGCGCTCTAAAATCATGGGCTGGAAAGCAAATGGACTTTTTAAAATCAAATTATCCTGCAGATAGCCTTGTTATGAAGCGCCGAAGATCAAAAAAACAATAGCAAACTTTACACAAGCAGCGGATTCATTGATTTAATGTTTATAAAACTCCATTCCCTTGTTTGCCTTATTATCATGATCGAATAGGGTGGCATTGTCCCAATGTGAGCCTTGACCCCATAAGGTATTACAATTGGTTGATACCCAGGCCGGCTCCCAGTAAACAAGGCCTTCGCCTCCAGCCTCCTGAATACTCTTTTTTAATTGATTCAGATAATCAAGTTGCCCTTTCTCAGTGGCAGGATAACCTGAAATAAGCGCGTCATTACCAAGAAGATTGTTAGCCGAATCAGCATTATCCATCGTAAAGGGATAGGCAGTCTCAACCACCATCAATCGCTTTTTATAACTGTCAATTAATGTTTGAAAAGCGTTCCCCACCTCATTTAAATCGTACTCCGACCACAGTGGATAATACGATAAGCCAATCCAGTCGTAATCAGTTAATCCGTTTTCTGTAGCTTCCTTAAACCACCACAAAGCATTCTCGGGCTGGGCAATGTGCAGCATTACTCCTACGTCTTTATTCTGTTCCTTTGAAACCTGGCGAACCGCCTCTATGCCTTTATTAATCAAATAAGCATTTCTATCCCAATCAATGGGCCATACCAATTCTTCTCCTTGCAGTATCATTGGATTTATCTCGTTACCGACTTGTACAATTTCCGGAAGCAGTTGCTCCTGTGCAAGATCAGTCAGGGTTTTGTAAGTATATTCATAGAGCAAGGAGCCTAATTTTTCCTTATCATCTATGGCTGCTTCCCAGGCTGAAGGAATTTTCTGTTTTGCCGGATCCGCCCAGGTATTCGAATAATGAAAATCCAATAGCACCTGCATCCCCTCTTCTTTTGCCCTTCTGATTGTTTTTAGTACATCCTGATAATCTGAATAGGCTGTCCAGTCTGGATTATGCCACAACCTTACACGGACCAAATTCGTACCGGCATCACTGAAAATAGCATATGGATCTTTTACCACATTCTCAGAATTTCTATAGACAGCGCCACAATCAATCATTTCATTCACATACGAAAGATCAGCCCCGTAATAGAAATCAATTTTTTCACCAGGAATATCCGGATTACTTGTTTCGGGAGGTCTATTAGGGTCCAAACCTCCCTGAGGCACACCTTCACTTTCGCAAGAAACGAAAATCAAGCAGGCCATAAACAGTAAATTTATCATTCTTATCTTTATCATAGATTTATATGAAAGGCATAAACCAAGCCAAACTACTCTTTATTTATAAATATTTTATCCAAGATAGATAATAAATATTGGGCAAAAAAAAAGCCCATCTTCAGATGGGCTTTTTAGTAAGTGTAAAAAAATTTTATTATGAGATAACTCTTACGTTA
>CAZQRD010000038.1:0-24204 GCA_964595535.1 uncultured Flavobacteriaceae bacterium
TACAATAGAGGTTTATTATATCCATAATAAATCTCTATTTTTGTTTTGCATAGTATCCACAGTTCCATCCAGAATGACTACTGTCACAACCTTAAATAAATATGGCTCGAGTAAAACCTTTTAAAGCTATCAGACCTACTAGGGATAAGGTGGCTTTGGTAACAACACGGTCTTACGATATCTATCAAAAGAAAGAATTGAACGATATCTTACGATTAAATCCTTTTTCTTTTTTGCACATCTTGCGACCGGGTTTTAAATTCCACAAAACCGTTCATGGAACAAAAAGGTTCAAAATGGTACACAACAGATATGGGGAATTTAAGGAAAATGGCATCTTCAAAAGCGATGACAAACCGAGTTTTTATCTGCATCAAAAATCATTTAAAGGGGACGTATTCTGGGGAATTATAGGACTCGCATCAGTTGAAGACTATCAAAATTCTGTTATAAAAAAGCATGAAAAAACACTCAGTGCACGCGAAGCTTTATTTGGTAACTATCTTGAAGTAACCGGATTTAATGCTGAACCCGTTCTCATTACCTATCCCGACCATGAGTTTTTGTCTTCTCTGATTGAAAAATACAGAAAAACAAGAGCTGAATACGAATTTACAACCAATAAGAACAGAACACATTTAATGTGGCATATAGATAAGGAAGATGACGTTTTAAGGATTAGCGAAGCTTTTAGCTCTATGCCTTCTCTTTACATTGCAGACGGTCATCACCGAACCGCTTCTTCGAATTTCTTATATAATAAAATGGCTGCAGGAAGTAATGAAAAAGCAAAAGAGCTCAGCAAATATTTTATGGCTTATTTTATTCCGGAGTCACATTTGAGAATTACCTCCTTTTTCCGTTTTGTGAATCATTTGAACCTACTTAACAAAGAGGAATTTTTGATGGCCCTTGACGAACATTTTAGAATTGAAAACCTTGGAAAGCATTATTATACGCCATCTAAAAAGCATCATTTTTCGATGTATCTTGACGGGAATTTTTACAAATTGTACCTGAGAAAGTCAGTTTTCAAGCCCAAAAATGAACTTGACCATCTGGATTCTCAGATTTTATTCAAACATATCCTGGAACCTATTCTTGGTATCAGTGACCCTTCAAATGACAAAAATATACATTACCTGCCCGAAACAGGGAATGAAATGCAATTACAATACCGAGTTGATTCAGGTGATTTTGCAGTAGGATTCGGGTCATTTCCTATCTCCGTCGAGCAGCTCAAGATCGTGGCCGATCAGGGCCTGGCCATGCCACCAAAAAGCAGCTATATAGAACCAAAGCTGAGAAGTGGACTAACGATCTATGAGTTATCATAGTTATTTAAATAATACTACCTAAATGCTTGTAAAACAGAACTTAAAGGATTTCAATAAAAACTTAACTGAAGCAGTAACTTTGGTGGCAGTTTCAAAAACCAAACCTTTAGCCGACATTCAGGAAGCCTATGAAGCCGGACAGCGTGTTTTTGGAGAAAATAAAATTCAGGAAATGGTCAATAAGTACGAGGCACTTCCCAAGGATATTCAATGGCATATGATTGGGCACCTCCAAAGCAACAAGGTGAAGTACATGGCGCATTTTGTCGATTTGATACATGGGGTTGACAGTATTAAGACGCTCCGTGAAATTGATAAGCAAGCTAAAAAAAACGGTCGAATTATAAACTGTCTGATTCAGGCCAAAATAGCGAAGGAGGAAACGAAATTCGGCATGAGTTTCGATGAGATTGAAAGCTTTATGACATCATCTGAAAAACAAGAATTGAAAAATATAAGTATAGTGGGTCTTATGGGTATGGCTAGTTTTAGTTCAAACGAGAAAGAAGTATCAGATGAGTTCAAAAATCTTAAAACATTTTTTGACGCTCTTAATACTTCCGGTTGCCAACTAAGTATACTTTCAATGGGTATGAGTGGCGACTATCAGTTGGCCATAGACAACGGCAGTACTATGATCAGGGTAGGCAGTGCCATTTTTGGGTCACGTAATTATATTGTATAAATAATTAAGGGAGGTTATTTACAAGGTGTCAATGCATAATTTTAAACAATAACTCTTTAAGAATATCTCCTTGAGCTAAATTTGAAGCGCCAACTCCCTTGCTTTTAAGGTCAGCTTCTCTCAAAACTGCGATTACCTGAGCCACTTTTCTCATGGGATAATTTTTTGCCGCTCTCTGGTATTCAGGAACAAAATATGGATTGATACGAAGTATTTTACTTACATTGATTTTTCCTTTGTCTTTTAACCCATGATACAGGAGTAATTGAGTAAAGAAACCATTTAACAAAGAAATGGTCATTACCAGAGGATTGCTTCTAGGGTTTTGCGTAAAATACTGTGCAATCCGATTAGCTTTTAACAATTGCCTATCTCCAATAGCTTTTCGTAATTCAAAATTATTATAGTCCTTGCTTATACCTATGTTCTCTTCTATATGACCGGCAGTTATCGTAGAGCCCTTTTTAAGAATTACAGCCAATTTCTCCAATTCATTATCAATCTTTGAAAGGTCTGTTCCCAAGAACTCAACAAGCATGTGTATAGCCTTGGGTTCAATTTGATACCCTTTTTCTCTTAAGACACCGTTTATCCAGTCACCCACTTGATTTTCATAAAGCTTTTTACTTTCGAACAAACATCCCATCTGAGCCACCGTTTTCCCAAGTTTTTTTCTCTTGTCAATAGTTTTGTATTTATAACAAATTACCAAAACAGTTGAAGGTTGAGGGTTTTCGGCATAGGAAGCCAAATTCTCAATAGTTCTTGACAGGTCCTGAGCCTCTTTAACTATAACGACCTGCTTCTCAGACATCATAGGAAATCGCTTAGCATTAGCAATGATATCGTCTACGGTTACATCCCTTCCATACAATACCATTTGGTTAAAGCCTTTTTCCTCTTCCGAAAGAATATTGTTTTCAATAAAATCTGAGATTTTGTCAATATAATAAGCTTCCTCCCCCATTAAAAAATAAATGGGTTTGGTGTTTTTAGATTTGATCTCTTCAACGATCTGATTGATTCTATTCATAAATTATGGGAAGTTCCTTACTTTTACACCATGACAAATCTCAATCTGCCAAAGTATTCCTTTCGCATCAAAAATAAAGAAAATAAGCTTTATATCTTCGATAGAATCCGAAAAAAAGAGATGATTCTTACCGATGAAGAATGGGTTCGTCAGAATTTTGTTTCTTTCCTTCATGAGGAAAAAAAGTACCCCTTGTCGCTCATAGCTCTTGAAAAACAATGCCTGGTCAACAACCTTATTAAGCGAACTGATATTTTGGTATTTGATAAAACAGGTGCTCATGACATCATTGTTGAGTGCAAGGCCATGCACGTAAAGATCAATCAGGATGTCTTTGATCAGATTGCAAGATATAATATGACACTAAATGCTAAATACCTTGTTGTGACCAATGGACTAGAGCATTATTACTGTCAAATGGACCACAAATTGCAACGCTATAATTTTCTAAAAGAATTACCAAATTATTCTTAAAATTGGCTTGTTTAATAGTTTTCATTCCTGAAAAAAACTATGTTTGCAATCTTTAAAATATTTATATCTACTTACCTTGAAAATAGCTGTTGTAATTTTAAACTGGAATGGCAGGGAATTACTGGAAAAGTTCCTTCCTTCGGTTGTTGCCTACAGCATGGAGGATGCAGATATATACGTTGCTGACAACAATTCTTCTGATGAATCCATCTCTTTTCTTAAGGAACAATATCCTCAGGTAAAGATTATTCAAAACAGCGTTAACGGAGGCTATGCCAAGGGGTATAACGATGCTTTAAAGTGCATTAAAGCCGATGTTTATGCCTTGGTTAATTCGGATATTGAGGTTACTAAAGATTGGTTAAAACCAATTAAAATGGTTTTTGAACAGAACAGTCAAACGGCTATTGTTCAACCCAAAATACTCGACTTTAAGAAAAACTCTAAATATGAGTACGCAGGGGCGGCAGGCGGTTTTGTCGATTTCATGGGATACCCTTTTTGCCGGGGACGTGTGTTTATGGATTTGGAACAAGATCAGGGACAGTATAATGATATAGCTGATATTTTCTGGGCATCAGGAGCTTGTTTCTTTATCAAATCTGATATCTACCATCAGTTAGAAGGCTTTGATGAACAGTATTTTGCGCATCAGGAAGAAATTGATCTTTGCTGGAGGGTTCAAAACGAAGGTTATTCCATTCAATATGTGGGTACCTCTGAAGTATACCATGTGGGAGGCGCAACCCTACAGGAATCAAACCCTCGTAAAACGTATCTTAATTTCAGAAATAGTCTTTTCACCATCGCTAAAAACGTTCCTAAGCGCTTCGTTTTTATTGTAGTCTTCTTTCGATTGTTGTTGGATGCCGTTGCAGGTATTAAGTTTATCATAGAATTAAGACCTGTCCATACCTGGGCCATTATTAAAGCGCACCTGAGTTTTTACTGGCATTTAAGAAAAATGTTAACAAAAAGGCGTGCCCTTTCTTACAAACAAACCAATTACTTTTATTGTTTCAGCATTGTTTGGGAACATTTTATAGTGCGAAAGAAACGATTTTCACAAATTAAATAAGCAGTTCGCTCCAAGAATTCATCCAATTAAGAGCATAAACTGCCTTTTAATTAATTTCCTATATTTGACTTCATCGCAAACTATTGAATTCGTTCTTTATTATGAATAGATCATTTAAAGAAATGCAGTAAAATAGATTATAAAAGGAAATCAGCTCGAATAACTAAGAGTAGGGATTTGCGACCATGGTATTTGTGTCGAATATAGGCCGTATAGATAAAATTGGAAGAAAGGATCATATTGAGTTTAGCTTGATTATATAAAAGATTCTTTAGGATAACGACAAGAGTTTATAAATTGTTAGAAAATGAATTATAAAAAAAAATATGGATTCAGTAAATGGATCCTGGCTAGTTTCTTCTTTTTTAGTATCATACTTTTTGCTGCGTGTTCTTCTGATGGCAAAAAAGAAAAATCAATTCTGAGTTCCAAGAAAGAACCCGTTAATTATGATCTTGACGATATTGTTGAATCGGGTGTACTTAGAGTGATAACCACTTATTCTCCTACTGGATATTTTTTATACAAGGGCAAAACAATGGGCTTTGAATACGATATGTTCAAACGCCTGGCAGATCATCTTGGTATTGGCCTGGAAATAGTTATCGCCAAAAATGTTGATTCGGTCATCCCTATGCTCAACCGTGGTGAAGGAGATATTATTGCACTAGGCTACACCATTACTTCTGATCGCAAAGAAGATGTAAGTTTTACAGAGCCATATTTGATCACGCATCAGTCATTGATTCAACGCAAACCTGATAATTGGAGAAAAATGACCAGAGACAATATTAAAGAGGCATTGGCTACTGATATTGTTGATCTCATACATGATACGGTTTCGGTTAGAATCAATTCTTCGTATTATCAAAGAGTAAAAGAGTTGACAAATGAGCTGGGTGACAGTATTTATATTGAGGTGCTCCAAGGCGAATTATCTGATGAGGAAATCATTAAAATGGTTTCAGAAGGAGAGATCAAATATTCGATTATTGACAACCATAAGGCCTCAATTCACAAAAGTTATTTTCCAAATATTGACGTTGACACCCCGGTGAGTTTATCACAACGAATCGCATGGGCGGTTAGAAAAACTTCTCCTGAATTACTTGAAATCATCAATCAAGGCTTAGAAGTCATCAAAAGGAAACCGGATTACAATATGATCTATAAAAAATATTTTGAAAACAAAAGACAGTTCCACAAAAGACTAGACAGTGAATATTTTACAGGAACTACTGGTAAAATCAGTAAATATGATGAGACCGTAAAGAAATACTCATCTAATTTAGGTTGGGATTGGATTCTCGTTAAATCATTGATTTATCAAGAATCTATGTTTATTGTCAACGATACATCATGGGTGGGTGCATCAGGACTTATGCAGCTTATGCCTTCTACCGCAAAGGAAATGGGAGTTTCCAATATTAATGATCCTGATCAAAACATAAAGGCTGGAACTGAATATTTAAAACGAATGGAATCGTACTGGGAACAGATTCCCGATTCTATTCAAAGGATCAAATTTGCCATGGCATCATATAATTGTGGCTATAGTCATATTAAAGATGCTCAAAAACTGGCAACTAAATATGGCAAAGACTCCTTGAGTTGGGATGATGGGGTTGATTATTTTGTAATGAATCTGGCAAAACCCAAATATTATAACGACCCAGTGGTCGAGTTTGGGTACGCGCGTGGGAATGAACCCTATGAATATGTAAAAGATATCTTTGAAAGGTATAAAAATTACAAGACCTTCGCGGCTCAGTAAACCATACGAATCTATCATGAGTATTTTTGATTTTCTCGATCTACTGGGAACCGCAGCATTTGCGATCTCAGGTGCCTTATTCGCGATCAATAAAAGAATGGACCCTTTCGGTGTACTTATCATCGCTTTTGTAACTGCAGTTGGCGGAGGTACATTAAGGGATGTACTCATCGGAGCCGACCGCATTACATGGATGAATGACCTGAATTATATTTATGTCATAACAGGGTCTGTCATTTTTGCCATTGTATTTAGAAAAAAGATCGGTTATTTGAGTAAATCCCTTTTCCTCTTTGATACCATTGGATTAGGTATCTTTACCATCATAGGAACAGAAATAGGTGTACTAAATGAATTTGAACCTGTGATCTGTATTTCCCTTGGAATGATCACGGCCACTTTTGGAGGTGTTATCAGAGATACTTTAAGCAATGAAATACCACTTATTTTTCAGAAAGAAATCTATGCTACCGCATGTATTATTGGAGCCGTTACCTTTCTTATTCTAGATAAATTCCAGATGGATCAGGATCTCAATTATGTCTTAACTATGCTTATGGTGATTGCAGTTAGGTTGATTGTAGTGAAATTCAAATTACACTTACCCACTTTCTATACTTCCTGAATTTAATAGTCGCCCAATGTTTCAGCATTCTGAGCCAATGCGCTTTCCAGTTGTTCTGCATTAGGTGCTTTACCATGCCAGGCATGTGTACCCATCATAAAATCAACACCATTACCCATTTCGGTATGCATAAGAATGCAAACTGGTTTGCCTTTTCCGGTTTCAGCTTTAGCAGCTTTTAAACCTTGAATAATACTTTCCAGATCATTTCCTTTGCTAATATCAAGTACCTTCCAACCAAAGGCCTCGAATTTATCTCTTAGGTTTCCTAAAGGCATTACGTCATCAGTGGCTCCATCGATCTGTTTTAAATTATAATCAATCGTTGCAATCAAATTATCAACTTTTTTACCAGCCGCATACATAGCTGCCTCCCAAATTTGTCCTTCTTGCAACTCCCCGTCTCCATGAAGTGTATAGACCAAATGGGAATCACCATTGAGCTTTTTTGCATTCGCAGCTCCTATCGCTACCGATAGACCCTGCCCCAATGAACCCGCCGACATCCTCACTCCGGGTAGACCTTCATGGGTAGTTGGATGCCCTTGTAAACGCGTATTTATTTTTCTAAAAGTAGCTAGTTCTTCAACAGGGAAAAATCCACTTCGTGATAAGACACTATACAGAACTGGTGATATATGCCCATTCGATAAAAAGAACAGATCTTCTCCAGCCCCATCCATGCTAAAATCAGTAGAATAATCCATTACCTCCTGATACAAAACGGTCATAAATTCGGTACAGCCCAATGATCCTCCAGGATGTCCTGAATTCACAGCATTCACCATTCGTACAATATCTCTTCTTACTTGGGTAGAAAAATCACTTAGTTCTTTTATTGAAGGCATCTTAAAATTGTTTTTAGCTGGGCAAAAATACTAAACTCGGTTCAATATCTACTTCAAATAAATAATTATTTATCAGCTTTTACAAACCGTCAATTTCCTTTCCATCCATCTAAAAATCAGTAGAAATGCATACACTTGACCTACTGCCGGCAAATTGAGTAATGACACGTGTAAATTAGAACAACACTCGTTAATCAAAAGATAATTTTAGTTGAGCACTAAGTTATTCGCTAAATTTTAAATTTTGTTTAACAATACTAAGCTGGAAAATCAATTCTAAAAACATAAATTTGTACGATTTTTAAAAAAACCATACATGAGAAAAATAGTATTGATACTTGTAACCGTAACCTTGTTCGCCTGTAGCAAAAAGTCGGATAACCCATATGTCACTTTACAGGGAACAATTCAAAACACTGAGCTGGATAGCATTAGTATTTTAGGAAAAAACTTCAAAAAGGTAATCAAATTAAATGAAGATGGATCATTCAAAGATACCTTAAAGGTGATCGATGGTTTTCATGGTTTGAGTGATGGAAAACAACAGGTGTATTTGTATTTGAAGAATGGTTATGACCTTGAAATGCTAATAGATATGAATACATTTCCTGAAGCTGTTTCATTTGAAGGTGAAGGAGCAGTAACCAATAATTATATGGCCAATAAACTTCAATTCATTAAAAATGAGAAGTTAACCGATTATGCTCAATTCTTTCAATTGGAAAAAGATGCATTTGATGCTAAAATAGCTGATGTGAAAATGAATTTGGATAATCTTTTGATAAATGCCAAAGGATTGGATGAGAACGTTTACAATACTGAGGTAGAAATGAACGAGAAATTGATCACCTTTTTTGAATCGAATTATGAAAAAGAACACATGAATTATGTGGGACTTAACAAAGGAGATCCTTCGCCTATTTTCAATTATCAGAATCAGTATGGTAAGAATGTTTCTCTTGTTGATCTTAAAGGCAAATATGTGTATATCGATGTCTGGGCAACCTGGTGCGGACCCTGCAAGAAAGAGATCCCCTATTTAAAGCAAATGGATGAAGTGTATAAAGGGAAAAACATAGCCTTTGTAAGTCTTTCAATTGATAAAATGGAACACAAAGACAAATGGTTAAAAATGATCGAGGATGAAGACCTTAAAGGAATTCAAATAATGGCAGATAAAGATTGGAATTCAGATTTTGTAACAGCATACAATATTACAGGAATTCCGAGATTTATATTAGTTGATCAGGAAGGCAACATAGTAAATTCAAATGCACCTCGACCGTCTGATCCTTATCTTAAAGAAGTTTTGAGTACGCTCGAACTTTAATATTGATAGATCCCAAACTTACTAAGCCTCTGATTTTATCAGGGGCTTTTTTTATTGAGGTATTTTATTTTTAAAACATATTCGCGACCAATAAGCTTTCAATCTCGCCTGAGGCTTTTGTTATCCATCTTGACATAAAACAAGTCAATAAGTCACCTAACACGCTAAATTTCAGCCATATTGGCATTTTTTTTGATAAAACTATCATTGGAACATCTTTTGAAGGCTTCTTATTGAACGTAAACCTAAATCAAATGAATTTCAATAATTTCACTATAAAATCACAGGAAGCTGTGCAAAGAGCGCAACAAATTGCACAGGGCTTTGAGCAGCAACAAATAGAAAATGCTCATATACTAAAAGGTATTCTGGAAGTTGACGAAAATGTGACTCCGTTTATCCTAAAAAAACTAGGGGTTAATGTTGACCTGTTCAACAGAACCCTTGACACGATCATCGAAAGTTTTCCAAAAGTTGAAGGTGGGGAGCTAATGCTTTCCAAAGCCACGAACAAAATGCTCATAGATGCAGGAATCATTGCTAAAAAAATGAAGGATGAATATGTATCGCTAGAACATTTACTATTAGCCATTTTAAATTCCAAAGGAGATACCACTCAATTACTTAAAGATAATGGCATCAATGAAAAAGACCTTACAAGTACCATTGAAGAGTTAAGAAAGGGAAACAGAGTCACTTCTCAAAGTGCCGAGGAAACATACAACTCACTCAGTAAATATGCCAAAAATTTGAACCAACTTGCTAACGATGGTAAACTCGACCCGGTTATTGGCAGGGATGAAGAAATCAGAAGGATTTTGCAAATCCTATCCAGAAGAACAAAAAATAATCCTATTTTAATTGGTGAACCTGGAACCGGAAAAACAGCTATTGCCGAGGGTCTGGCCCAACGAATTGTCAAGGGAGACGTACCTGAAAATCTTCAGAATAAAATAGTCTATTCCCTGGATATGGGGGCCTTGATTGCCGGAGCTAAATATAAAGGAGAATTTGAAGAAAGACTTAAATCTGTTATCAAGGAAGTTACTTCCTCGGATGGGGAAATTGTACTCTTTATTGACGAAATCCACACTCTTGTAGGTGCAGGAGGCGGTCAGGGGGCCATGGATGCCGCCAACATTCTTAAACCTGCATTAGCACGAGGCGAATTAAGGGCCATCGGGGCAACAACGCTTGACGAATATCAAAAGTATTTTGAAAAAGACAAGGCTTTAGAAAGAAGGTTTCAGAAAGTTATTGTGAACGAACCCGATACCGAAAGCGCCATTTCTATTCTCCGCGGGATCAAGGATAAATATGAAACCCATCATAAAGTGCAGATCAAAGACAGCGCTATAATTGCCGCAGTTGAATTGTCACAAAGATATATCAGTGACAGATTTCTTCCCGACAAGGCAATAGACCTTATGGATGAAGCAGCTTCTAAGCTGAGAATGGAGATCAATTCAAAACCTGAAGAATTAGATGTTCTCGACAGAAAGGTGATGCAGTTGGAAATTGAAATCGAAGCCATTAAAAGGGAAAAAGACACCAAAAAACTAAAATCCCTGCAAGAGGAGCTTGCCAACTTTAAGGAGAAGCGCAATGAGATCAATGCAAAATGGACAAGTGAAAAGGAAATTGTCGACAAGGTTCAAAGCACAAAAGAGACTATAGAAAAATTCAAGTTAGACGCAGAGCGTGCTGAGAGAGATGGAGATTATGGTCTTGTTGCTGAAATCAGATATGGAAAGATAAAGGTTGAAGAGGAAAAACTAGCAGAGTATCAAAATGAACTCGAATCGAATCAGGAAAACTCATTAATTAGGGAAGAAGTGACCAGTGAAGACATTGCTGAAGTTGTAGCAAAATGGACAGGAATTCCAGTTCAAAGAATGCTACAGAGCGACAGGGAAAAACTACTACATCTCGAAGAAGAACTTCACCAAAGAGTTGTTGGTCAAAACGAGGCCATAGAAGCGGTTTCCGATGCAGTTAGAAGATCCAGGGCCGGACTACAGGATAGCAAAAAGCCAATTGGATCATTTCTTTTCCTTGGTACAACGGGAGTTGGAAAAACTGAATTGGCTAAAGCATTGGCCGACTATCTTTTTGATGATGAATCGGCGATGACCAGAATCGATATGAGCGAATACCAGGAAAGGCACGCGGTTAGCAGATTGATAGGTGCACCTCCCGGTTATGTGGGTTATGATGAAGGCGGTCAACTTACCGAAGCCGTTAGAAGGAAACCCTACTCAGTGATTCTGCTCGATGAGATAGAAAAGGCACACCCTGACACTTTTAACATTCTGTTACAAGTGCTCGACGAAGGAAGATTGACTGATAATAAAGGTCGGGTGGCCGACTTTAGGAATACAATTATCATTATGACCTCAAATATGGGGGCCCATATTATTCAGGATAATTTTGAGAATATGAATATGGAAATGAGGGATTCAGTTATTGAAACAACCAGGATTGAGGTGCTTGGCTTGTTGAAAAAAACAATACGCCCTGAATTTATTAATCGTATTGATGAGATCATCATGTTCACTCCTTTGAATCAAGCTGAAGTTACTCAGATTGTAAGGCTTCAAATTAATAGCCTGGCAGCGATGTTAAAGGAGAAAAACATATCCTTATCAGCTACGGAAGATGCCATAGAAAGTTTGTCTAAAAAAGGCTTTAACCCTCAATTTGGGGCAAGACCCATTAAAAGAGTGATTCAAAAAGAAGTGTTAAACAAATTATCAAAGGAAATTTTGGCCGGCACCATATCTGACCAAAGTACTATTCTATTAGACTCCTTTGATGATCAGTTCGTGTTCAGGAATAAATAAATATATACGTAATAATGAAGAACCGCCTAAACAAGCGGTTCTTCTATTTTTGACATTGACCCTAACAAATCAACAGTAATTTTCCTAAAAATTAGAATATTAATAAATTATCAAATTCGAAATTAATAAGTCGGTAATTCTCAATTTAAAATAGTATTATCCTTTCAATCTTATTAAATTTGCATAAATTTTTGACAAACTCTATGAATATACAACCCAAGTCTAAAAGGTTCAACCAGAATATCCTAACCAAATATCAGATTTATAATAGCATATTTATCACCCTTCCCTTTGATAATATCAGCAATACAGGTGTTTTGATGCCTTTGTTAAAAAGTGAATGTGAAAAAGGATTTAAAAAAGGCTTAACGCCGGTTGAAATTATCGATAAATTCTTTAGTAAGTTTCAGGACCATGCCGATGAAAAAGAAAAAATAGGTTTATTATTTAAGTTTATTCAATACATAGAAAGACAGGTTGTATTATTTGATGCTGTTGAGGATGCGGCTTTTCCTATTATGCACAATATGGATGGGAAAGGTACCTTGAGAAACACTAAAGAAGAAGCTTTTTCTCAGAATAAAAAGGAGGCCCTGCAGCAATATCTCGAAGCGTTCAAAGTGAAAATAGTGCTCACGGCTCATCCTACTCAGTTTTACCCCGGGTCTGTTTTAGGGATCATAACAGATCTTACAGCGGCGATTGAAAGGAACGATCTTGTATTGATCAAAAAATTATTAGCTCAATTGGGTGTAACGCCGTTTCTAAAAATTGAGAAACCTTCTCCTTTGGATGAAGCTGTCAATTTGATTTGGTACCTGGAGAACATATTTTATCACGCAGCAGGCAGTATCTACAATTATATAGAAAGTAATATTTACGAGGGAAAAGAAATCAGCAATGAATTTGTTGGTTTGGGCTTTTGGCCGGGAGGTGACAGAGATGGTAATCCATTTGTAACTACCGAAATTACTTTAAAAGTGGCTCAAAAACTTCGGCAGTCTGTCATTCGGAATTATTATCGTGACATTCGTAAACTAAGACGAAAATTAACCTTTAAGAAAGTTGCAGACATTGTTATAGAGATCGAAAATAAATTATACCGAAGCTTTATTGATCCATCGAAAATCATTTTTACGCATAAAGAATTTTTAAACAGATTAATGGATATCAAGGATCTCCTGATCAATGATTATCAATCGTTATATCTGTCAGAATTAAAAGATCTTATACATAAAGCCAAGATATTTGAATTTCATTTTGCCACACTTGATATAAGACAAGACAGTCGTATACATCATCAGGTGTTTGATCATATCAGCACTTCGCTTATTGCTTCAGGATCTAATTCATTGCCCGAAAATTATAATGAATTGGATGAGGTTTCACAAATTAACATCCTGTCGGAAATAAAGGGCGACATCAGTGCAAATCAGTATGAAGATGAACTTGTATGTAAAACTTTAGGTTCTATGGAAGCTATTGTGGAAATACAACAAAACAATGGCGAAAAAGGTGCCAACCGTTATATTATCAGCAATAACCAAAGTGCTCTTAATGTTATGGAAGTATACGCCATGCTGAAGCTCACGGCTTTTAAAGAGAACCTGACTGTTGATATTGTTCCCTTATTTGAAACAGTAGACGACTTGATAAACGCTGCCGGCATCATGGAACAGTTGTACAGCAATAAAGCATATAGAGCTCATGTGAAAAGTCGTAACAACAAACAAACCATCATGCTAGGCTTTTCAGATGGCACAAAAGACGGAGGTTATTTGATGGCTAATTGGTCGATTTTCAAGGCCAAAGAAGAATTGACAACAATTTCAAGAAAGTACAATATTAAAGTCATCTTTTTCGATGGTCGTGGCGGACCACCGGCTCGAGGTGGTGGAAAAACACATCAGTTCTATGCCTCTTTAGGGCCAACTATTGAGAATGAGGAAGTTCAGTTGACGATCCAGGGTCAAACAATAAGTTCCAACTTTGGGACAACTGATTCAGCCCAGTACAATCTTGAACAACTCATAAGTTCGGGAGTGAGTAATCAATTCTTCGACAGTGCGAAAAATACCCTCACTGACGATCAAAAGAAAATCATGAGTGAATTGGCGGAAATCAGTTATGAGGCCTATAGCGCTTTTAAAAATCATGAAAAATTCCTTCCGTATCTGGAGAATATGAGTACTTTGAAATATTATGCAAAAACAAATATAGGAAGTCGTCCGTCAAAAAGAAATAACTCAGAAAAACTAAATTTTAGTGATTTGAGGGCCATTCCCTTTGTTGGATCATGGAGCCAGTTAAAACAAAATGTTCCAGGATTTTTTGGAGTAGGTACGGCCTTGCTGAAGTTTGAGGAAAATGGAACTTTTGACCAAGTTGTTAGTTTCTATAACAATTCGAAGTTTTTCAAAAGTCTTATCGACAACAGTATGATGTCAATGAAGAAGTCGTTCTTTGAATTAACGCGTTATATGGAGAAAGACCCTGAATATGGTGACTTCTGGAAATTGATCTATAATGAGTTCCTCACCAGCAAAAGACTTGTACTTAAGCTGGCAAATGACGCTGAACTCATGCAAAATTACCCTGTGAGCAAAGCATCAATTGAAGTGCGTGAATCTATTGTTTTACCCTTGCTTACCATTCAGCAATACGCTTTGAAAAAAGTTCAGGAATTAAATAGTCAAAAAACTCCTGATAAATCTGAACTTGAAGTTTATGAAAAAATCATTACCAGGTCCTTATTTGGAAATATCAATGCCAGTCGAAATTCTGCTTAAACATGCGTTAAACTAATGACAGATTTCAATATTGACCATATAGATCATGTAGCAATCAGGGTAAGTAACCCTGATGCTTCTATCAAATGGTATACAGACGTTTTAGGACTGAAGCCTTTAAGGGCAGAAGTCTGGGGCGAATTTCCAGTTTTTATGCTGTCAGGTGAAACTGGCGTTGCTATATTTCCTTCACTTCCAACAAAAGAAAAGCACCACTCTAGCTCCCCGGCAGTTAGCATCGATCACTTTGCTTTTAGGGTGAGTAAATTAAATTTTGAAAGGGCACAGACTTCTTTTGAAGAATCGGGTATTCCCTTCGAATATAAGGATCATACTTACTTTGATTCCATGTATTTAAAAGATCCCGATAATCATACTGTAGAAATAACTACGTTAAAAGTAAGACCTGAGGATTTTTATACTTAATAACTCTTGCTGTTCTTTTGTCAGAAAAACTGGAGCAAGCCAACACCCAAATCAAGGTCTAAAATAAAAACATCAACTTAAATAAAATAAAACCTTATGCCTTAGCGTTATAGAGATTGATAATAACAATTGCTAACAAGATAAGGGGTTATGAAAAAGAATATTTTAAGTTGTGCATTATATCTATGCATCATGTCGTTGACTTCGTGCACTTCAAACGACGTCAAGGAAATTTCAGGAACGATTATTATAAAAGATTTGGGTTCACATGTTTTCAATATCAATGCCGATAATATTGATGCGACCATTATGATGGCCGGGCCTCAATTTGAAAAACCTTTGATATTTGAAAACGTACCATTGTTCAGGACTTCTGATTATATCGCAAAAATTGAACTTGATGATTCGGGAAAACTCAAAACAGAATTGTTAAACAATTTGGTGGTCATGTACGAAACTGAAGCCGGTGAATTACCCGATCAACAACTGAATCATCTTATGAATTC
The DNA here is from genome assembly GCA_964595535.1 of uncultured Flavobacteriaceae bacterium. GTDB lineage: Bacteria > Bacteroidota > Bacteroidia > Flavobacteriales > Flavobacteriaceae > Lutimonas. Next base: position 15,749 of record CAZQRD010000038.1, read on the forward strand.
GGGCTTTATAAAAATTGAATGGACCGGACTGAATTGATCCGGCTTCTGTTAAAACCATTTTTCAAACATTTGATTTCTTCATTTCGAATTGAATTATTAATATTTCGTGTATTTTTTATTTAGATTTGCTCAATGCAAAAGAAGATAAATATTCAGAACAAAAAAGCTCGCTTTGAATATGAAGTTCTGGATACATATATCGCAGGAATTCAGCTTACAGGCACAGAAATAAAATCAATACGGGAAAGCAAAGCTCGGATTACCGAGAGCTTTTGTGAATTTAATGAAAAGCATGAACTCTTTGTTATCAATATGTTTATTGAGGAATATAGTTTTGGTAGTTTTTATAACCACAGATCAAAAAGTGAACGGAAATTATTACTAAACAAAAAAGAGTTAAAAAAACTTGAGAAGGAGGTTAAAAATGTAGGATTAACCATTATACCCCTTAAATTATTCGTAACTGATAAAGGCTGGGCCAAACTAAAGATTGGCTTGTGCAAAGGGAAAAAAATGTACGACAAAAGACAAGTACTGAAAGATCGAGACAATAAAAAGTCTCTTGACAGATTAAAGAAGAACTATTCATGAGCCCTAAAGATTATTTGATTTTTTTTCGATGGAAGAACGTCTTGATGATCTTATTGATTCAATTCCTCTTTAAATTTGTCCTCTTCGAAAAATTTGATATTCAGGTATCACTTGATCATTTGCATTTTATCTTACTTGCCTTATCCACATCATTTGTTGCAATAGCCGGATATATCATAAATGACGTTCACGATGTAAAGGCCGACATCATCAACAAACCTGAAAAACTTTTTGTCGATAAAAAGCTTACAAGATTGTCGGCTCAAAACCTTTTTATTGCCTTTAATTCTGTTGGTTTGCTTTTGGGGATGTACATATCCTATCATGTTGGACACACCTCCTATTTCATCATCTACGTACTCACATCATTACTCCTATATAAGTATGCCAAACAATTGAAAAAGAAGTTTTTATTAGGAAACATAATCGTATCTTCAATTGTGTTTTTCTGCATATTAATGGTAGCTGTTTTTGATGTGGCGCCGGCAACCAATCAATATAATATTGAATCACAACGTTCTGTTCTGAACATCTTTCTATTATTCGGAGGCTTTGGATTTATCCTTACATTCTTAAGAGAGGTAGTAAAAGATATGGAAGATATTGAAGGGGATAAAACCATCGAAGCCAGGTCGTTCCCAATCGTTCTGGGCCAGCGATCAACGAAAGCAATCCTGATCACCTTATCATTGCTTATGGTTGCAGGCACGAGCTTGGTATCGTATTATGTGTATGGGGCCCACAAACAGGTAAGCATTTACCTTATGACTTTGGTTTCAATGCCTCTACTCTATTTCGTGTTTATGTTATCAAGGGCTCATGAAAAAAGTGATTTTCACAAACTCAGTGCTTTGCTCAAATTAATCATGCTTCTAGGTATCATGTCACTAATAGTCATTTAAAGATGTTAAATCAATTCCTTCAAAACAGACATCTTATCCTTGGCTCCGGATCACCAAGAAGAAGTTACTTTTTAAAAGAGCTAGGCCTTGAATTCGAAATCCGTATCAAGGAAATAGAGGAAAACTACCCGTCTCATTTAAAAGGTAAAGAAATAAGCGAGTATCTTTCAAAATTAAAAGCCTCCCCTTTTCTAAAGGAATTGTCCAATATAGATATTCTGGTCACTGCAGACACGATTGTATGGCTTAAGGGACAAGCACTTGGCAAACCAAAAACTAAAAATGATGCGAGACAAATGCTGAGATCACTGTCAAATAAGAGCCATGAAGTTATTAGTTCGGTAGCCTTAACTACAATTCACAAACAGCTTATCTTTTCGGATAGCACTAAAGTGAGTTTTAAAGAACTATCAGAAAGCGAGATCAATTATTATATAGATCAGTATAAACCTTTTGACAAAGCCGGAGCTTATGGTATTCAAGAGTGGCTGGGCTATATTGGTATCGAAAAAATCGAAGGAAGTTACTTTAATGTAATGGGCTTTCCTGTTCAAAAATTTTATGATGCCTTACACCGGATTTAAATAGTCAATTATTGGTGTAATTCATTTTTAAACAAATATAAATTGCTACTTTTGCCGCATTGAAAAACAGATATTTGCATAGATAGTGATGAAAAAATACACCTTTACAAAAAAAATAGACACCCGTTCGGGCTTTGGAGCCGGGCTAGCAGAATTAGGAAGAACAAATAAAGATGTGGTTGCATTATGCGCTGACCTTGTTGGATCACTCAAAATGGATGAATTTATCAAAGAGAATCCTGAAAGATTTTTCCAAATTGGAGTAGCTGAAGCTAATATGATGGGGATCGCAGCGGGTCTTACTATTGGAGGGAAAATTCCATTTACCGGGACATTCGCTAATTTTTCAACAGCCAGAGTTTATGATCAAATTAGGCAATCCATTGCTTACTCTGGTAAAAATGTTAAGATTTGTGCATCTCATGCAGGCTTGACACTTGGTGAAGATGGTGCTACCCATCAGACACTTGAGGATATTGGAATGATGAAAATGCTGCCTGGAATGGTAGTGATCAATCCTTGTGATTATAATCAAACCAAAGCGGCTACCATTGCGATTGCAGACTATGAGGGACCCGTATACCTGCGATTTGGCCGTCCTGCGGTTCCTGTTTTTATGCCGGAAAATGAAAAATTTGAAATAGGAAAAGCCATCAAACTTACTGAAGGCTCAGATGTGACAATAATAGCAACGGGTCATCTTGTTTGGGAAGCCCTTCAGGCCTCAGAGCAACTGGATGCTCTCGGCATTAGCGCGGAAGTTATTAATATTCACACCATCAAGCCTTTGGATGAAGAAGCCATTTTAAAATCTGTGGCAAAAACGAATTGTGTAGTAACAGCCGAAGAACATAATATTCTGGGAGGACTTGGCGAAAGTGTAGCTAGAACACTATCATTGAATAACCCGGTACCTCAAGAGTATGTGGCCGTTAATGACAGTTTTGGCGAATCCGGAACACCCGCCCAATTGATGGAAAAATACGAATTGAATGATAAGGCAATTTTTGCCGCGGTAAAAAGGGTTCTCGGAAGAAAATAATTATTAGTTTTATATTTAATTTTACCCCCATGAAAAATTTAGCTCTACTACTTCTTATTTTTTGCATGTCTCTTAGTGTAAATGCACAATTTCTCAATTTCGGTCTTAAAGGCGGATTAAATTACAATGCTAATGGAGATCTTCGGGCCTTTAATATTGCCGGAGATGAAATTGCGGATCTTTCATCTAATGACGAAATTGGATTTCACATTGGTATGTTGGCCGAAATCAAACTGCCACTATTTCTATATATCAGACCCGAATTAGTTTATACACATACAGAAAGTAGTTATGAAATTGAAAATGATAAGAGTACATTAAAAATGGATAAACTAGAACTTCCAGTTTTAGTGGGGTTTAGAGTTTTTAAAATAGGTCGCTTCTTTTTTGGCCCTAATTTTACGTATGTTTTAAATACCAAACTTTCGGTTCCCGAGAATATTGAAAGTGTTTCCAATGTGAGTTATGATGATTTTATAGTATCAGGACAGGTTGGGCTGGGTCTCAACTTTGGAAAGATTGGAGCCGATATACGATGGGAAACAGGATTCTCTGATTCAGAAGCCGGATTCATTAATGATAATATAACTCCCGACGATTTGGATGTTGTTCTGGTTGACACTTCTCATTCACAATTTATTCTAAGTTTCTATTACAAATTCAAATAAAAAGTATTTTTAATTTATCTCATCAGATTGGCCGTAATTTGATATTGGTTCATTTATCGAAGATGTATTTTTCTGTCAATAATTATTATATATTGTCACCATGATCGATAGGTCAATAAAATATTGCTTTCTTGTTCTATTCGCCTTTATCACTTTATCATGTATTCCAAAAATGCATGCCCAGGATCTTGAACCTGGCTCATTATCATCTGTACCAATCGGAGGTAATTTTGCCATTGTATCCTACGCTCGATCCTCTGGTAATATATTATTAGATAATTCTTTACCCGTTGAAGATCTAAAGGCACAACTCAATAGTTTCGTATTTGGCTATGCACATAGCTTTAAATTATTCAATAGAGTGGCTAAAGTTGACGCTATTGTACCCTATGCCATGGGTGATTTTAAGGCCCTTGTTGATGACGTACCTACCGAAGCAGAAAGAAATGGCTTGGGAGACCCTTTATTTAGATTCTCAATAATCTTATTAGGGCTGGATCCTCTAAAACCTGCAGATTTTTTTAAAGCAGAACGAAAAAAATTCAAACTGGGAGCCTCTTTCAGAGTAAGTGCACCTATTGGTAAATATGATCCGGATAAACTCATAAATTTAGGAACGAATCGCTGGTCGTTTAAAACTGGACTTGCGGGTTCTTATACAATAAAACAGAAATTGGTTTTCGAATTACATCTCGATTCCTGGTTTTTTACAGAAAATACTGACTTTTTTGGAGGAAATACCCAAAGTCAAGCGCCACTTTTTGGCACGCAAATGCATATAACTTATATCTTTAAACCAGGTTTTTGGCTAGCGCTGTCTTTGGGCGGTGTTATCGGGGGTAAAACGGAAATAAACGGTATTGAAAAGGAAGCATTGAACAATAACAGTAGATATGGTATTACCTCTGCTTACAGATTGAATAAAAATCATTCGATAAAGGCTTCATACAATAATGGGTTCATTACAAGAAGTGGCAATGATTTCAATACTTTTTTGATTGCCTATCAGTTTATGTGGTTCAATAAAAACTAATCTTTTGTCCATAATTGTATAGATAATTGTATTTTTATTCCGTCTTAAAAACCAAATTAAAATGAAAAATCTAATTTTATCTTTAATCATGATCGGTTTTATGTGGTCATGCGCACCAAATGATCATTCTAAAGAAAATGTGGCATTGATTCAAAACTATATCAAAGCTGTTGAAAATTTCGATTATGACGCGATGGACGATATTCTTGCTGAATCATATTTAGGAATTGGTCCTTCTCGATACGACTCAGTCACAAAGGATCAGGCCATCAGCTATTGGAAAACCAATGTTGAATATTTATATGAAAAAATTTCCTATTCAAAAACTAAAAATATTGCTGTTAAAACAGCTGAAGGCGAATGGGTTTCCACTTGGGCAGATCTTTCGATAGTTTATAAATCTGATAAAAAAGAAATTAATATTTTGGCCAATACGGTGTATCTAATTGAAAATGGAAAAATCGTCAAAAGTATTACTTTTTACAATGAAGCTGATGCCCTTGAACAATTGGGCTATGTATTTATCAACCCTGAAGATCTTTAATAACCTGTTATAATAAATACCATGAAAAATAAAATTATATATACTTCACTATTCATTAGTTTTCTAACTTTCTCAACAACGCAAGCTCAAAGTATTTCAAGTAGTTTGGGCCTTTATGTTTTTCCTGCCAATAATCAGGATGCAGCGACACAGGACGCAGATGAAACGGCTTGTTTCAAATGGGCCAAACAACAATCGGGTTATGACCCAATAAATCCAACAGAGTACCAAGGAGCAGAAGTAGATCGATCGGCTGATGGTTCGGCCGTTGGAGGTGCAGCGCGTGGAGCTGCAGGAGGTGCTGCTATTGGAGCCATAGCCGGGGATGCAGGTAAAGGTGCAGCCATTGGCGCTGTGGTGGGTGGTGTTCGTGGAAGGAGATCTAAGGTCGTTGGTGATGAAAAACAGCAGCAAGCTAATGATCAGGCCGCCGCTGGAGCTTCACAAAATGCTGCCAATGACTATAACAAAGCTTTCGCAGTCTGTATGGAAGGAAAAGGGTATACCGTAAAATAGATTAATCATTTAGTATGAAAAGAATTATTGTGATTGCATTTATGCTTATGTTTAGCTATACAGCTCAATCACAAGTTTTAATTGCTCTCCTATTAGGTGACAAACTCAATACGGGAAAAATTGAATTTGGTTTGGAAGGAGGCGTAAATTTTTCAAACATTAGTGGTATGGAGGCCAATGGATTTCACAGAAAATGGAATCTTGGCTTCTATTTCGATATCAAAATGAAGGAACAATGGTATTTAAGTACAGGAGTTTTAGTCAAAGCTGATCTTGGCATAGATAGATTAACTGAAAATGACCTGGAATTTTTAGGTGCGAATATCTATCCTGAAGAAGGGGAATATAGTCAAGTAACCAGAAATTTTATAGTTCCGGCCTTGGTAAAATACAAATTTAAAAACAATATGTACGTCGAATTGGGTCCTCAGTTCGGACTAATGCATGATGCATTTATTCTATTTGAATCTGAAGAGGATGGAATTGAAATTAAAGCCAAAGAAACAAATAAAGACATGATCCAGAAGTTGGACATGGGAATTACTGCAGGTACAGGATACAGGCTTTTAAAGGGACTTGGCTGGACTGTTGGAGTACGTTATTATTATGGATTTATTGATGTTTACAAAGATCGATCCGGTACAAAAAACAGCTCCTTGTTTCTAAGACTAAACGTACCTTTTGGAATAAGCCAGGAAAAAAAGGATGATATAAAAGCAATGAAAACCTCGAATAAAGAGAAAAAGACTGAGAAAAAAGAAACCAAAAAAGCTGCAAAAGAACTAGATAAATCAAATAACCAATGAAGTTAGAAAGTCAGAATAGAATATTTTTTTTAGTCTCTTTTTTTTTATTTATAAGTATTCCTTATGCTTCAGCACAATATGTTAATACAAAAATTAAAACAATAAATGAAGCCTATACTGATAGTTTAAAACAGGTTGAATACAATTATACTTTTCCGATACTAGGGCAAGGAGCCTATAAGAAAGGTTTTGATATCCCCTATCCCGCAGGTCTTATGGCCAATTTTATGTGGTTAAAACAGAATCTGATATTTGACAATATGCAGCTAGGGGTACAAACAGATAATATTGATATTCCGCTTACCGATGTTGAATTTATTGAATTTGGAGAAAACACGAATACCTCATATGCCTACAACGTGAGACCGGATCTTTGGGTATTACCTTTTCTTAACGTTTATGGAATTTTTGGAGGTGGCCAATCACGTACTGAGGTGAATCTGACCGCTCCTATTCCACTTTATTCAAATGTTGAACAAGGACTAAGAACAGCTGGTGTTGGAGTAATGGGTGCAGGTGGCATTGGCCCTGTATGGTTTTCAGTCGATGCCAACTGGACTTGGAGTAAACCTGAGTTACTGGATAAACCAGTTCAGGTAAATGTACTCGGCATTAGACTAGGACATACTTTTAAATTTAAAAACAAACCTGAACGAAACATTGCAATTTGGGGGGGAGCAATGAGTATGAAAATGAGCTCTGCAACCAGTGGTGAAATAAAACTCATTGACGCACTCCCTCCAGAAGCCTGGGAAAGAAAAGACGAAATTGTGGCTAATTATTATGACTGGTATAATAATGAAGCTACCCCTGTACAGAAAATTACTGCAGACAAGGTCCTTACCCCTATCGTAGAACGTATTGATGCCGCAGATGGAAGTACAATTATTCGCTATGGCATGGACAAACAAGTTCAGGAAAAATGGAATGGCACCATTGGCGGACAATTTCAATTTAATAAGAGGTGGATGCTAAGATCAGAAGCGGGTCTTATTGGAAATCGAAAATCCTTTTTGATCTCTTTAAACTACAGATTTCTTTTATAATTTTTTTATCGCAATTTTAACGTAAAAGAGGCTTATTCTTAGCCTTTCCTAAACAGAAAAATGTAATTTTGACATAAGGTCCTTATCAAGAAAGGCTCACTTAGATAAATTTGATCAATGAGAAAATATATTGCTTCTATTATTCTGATTTTAAGCGGTTTGACTATCTTGCTTTTCTCCTACACAAGTAAAATAAACCCCACCTATTCTGAAAGCTCCTTTGCAGTCGAGGCAGAAAGATTTGATAAAGCTTTTTACAGCTTTACTTCTGAAGTGAAGCAAACCTTTATGACGATTAAAAGTAATTTCAATTATAATTTGACCATTAAAGATTCTCTTCAGTCACGAGAATATTTTTTGGGCCAATTGAAACGAAATAATTCTATTAATTCGATAGGTTTTTTTCAAGGAAGCTACAAACTTGTGGCCCGAAATGAAAAAACGAGCTATGTTTTTGCCATTGACAGTACTGCCGAACTCAGCGTAGTTAAATGGCAGCGTTTTAAAAGTGGAAAAATGATCAGTAGCTGGCATGAAAGTTTCGAACAATCTGTTTATAATACACCCTGGTATAAGGGCCTAATGACCCAACAAAATGAAATTAAATGGAATCTGGGAAACAGAAGTAAACTTAAAAATCCTGCCGACGATCAAGAGTTTTTTTATGCCGGCTATTCCTATATGGTCAATGGAATAGCAACTGCTATAGTTGTAGAGTTTTCTA
>CAZQRD010000039.1:0-24188 GCA_964595535.1 uncultured Flavobacteriaceae bacterium
GAACCTAAAAATTTAAAAATTTATGTCAGTAAAAATTAGATTACAAAGACACGGTAGAAAAGGAAAACCATTTTTTTGGATAGTAGCAGCAGATGCTCGTTCTAAAAGAGATGGTAGATCTTTAGAAAAACTAGGAACTTACAATCCTAACACAAATCCTGCAACTATTGAATTAGATATTGATGGGGCGGTTAAATGGCTTCAAAATGGAGCGCAGCCAACCGATACTGCGAGAGCAATTTTATCTTACAAAGGTGCCATGTTAAAAAACCACTTAGTAGTTGGTGTTAGAAAAGGTGCTTTGACTGAAGAGCAGGCTGAAACTAAATTTCAAGCTTGGTTAGATGAAAAAGCTTCAAAAGTTTCTGATAAAGAAGGAAAGCTTGCAAAAGCTCAGGAAGATGCGAAAATAGCTATATTTGAAGCTGAAAAGGCTGTAAATGCTAATCGTAAAGCAGCTGCAGATGAGGTTGAAAATGAAGCAATTAAAGCAAAGGCTGATGCAAAAGCAGCAGCTGAGGCAGCAGTAAAAGCTAAAGAAGCAGTAGTAGATGAAGCTCCTCAAACAATTGATGAGGCAGCTAAAGAAGCTAAAGAAGAAGAAAAATAATATATTTTTCAAATATTTTTAAAAACCTGATATGAATGTGTCAGGTTTTTTTGTTTTAAATTTGTTACAAAACAGTTTATAGATAAATGAAAAAAGAGGATTGTTTTTATCTTGGAAAGATCGTTAAGAAATACAGTTTCAAAGGAGAATTAATTCTAAAACTTGACACTGATGAGCCTGAGATTTACGAAAATCTAAATGCCATTTTTCTCGAACTTGGAAAAAATATGGTGCCTTACTTTATTGAAAAAAGTTTGTTTCAAAAAGGCAATCATCTTCGAATTCAATTCGAAGACGTATACTCTGAGGCAGATGCCGAAGTATTATTGAAAAGAGATGCTTATTTACCACTTAATCTCCTTCCCAAACTAAAAGGTACTAAATTCTATTTCCATGAAGTGACAGGGTTTATACTTGAAGATGTCAATTATGGTAAGGTCGGGGTGATCGATTCGATCAATGACAAATCGGCTCAACCCTTGTTTGTCGTCAATACAGAAGATGGAGAAATTTTCATCCCAATGGTAGATGATTTCATCGAAAATATTGACAGAAAGAACAAGAAAATTCTGGTAAGAACACCCGAGGGTCTTATCGACATGAACAAGGCCTAATTTTCTTTCTATGTCAGAAAAACCTTTCAGCTTTAAAGAGTTTAGCATTTCTCAAGATCAATGTGCCATGAAGGTAGGAACTGACGGGGTATTACTCGGTTCCTGGGCAAATATTCCTAAAGAAACACAATCTATTCTCGATATTGGAACCGGCACCGGCATTATTGCTTTGCAGATGGCACAAAGAAGCGAGGCGGAAATGATTGACGCGCTGGAAATAGAAGACAAGGCCTTTGAACAAGCAGTTGAGAATTTTGAAAACAGTTCATGGGCCGACCGGCTTTTTTGTTACCACGCTTCTATTCAGAAATTTACAGATGAAATGGAGGAGCAATACGACTTGATCATCAGTAATCCTCCATATTTTAATGACACTTTTAAAGACGTGAATCAAGAACGAGCCCTTGCAAGACATACGCATAAGCTCAGTTATGAAGAACTTTTAGCGGCTGCCTCCAAGCTGTTAGTACCCAATGGAAGCTGTGCATTTATCATACCCTTCAGAGAAGAATCAGAATTTTTGTCAAAAGCCTTAACAAAAGACCTTTATCCCGAAAGGATTACCCGAGTCCGGGGGAATGAACAGAGTACTATAAAAAGGAGCCTTCTTCAATTCACAAAGAATCCAAAAAAAACTATTACAAAAGAACTCATCATTGAGACAAGCAGGCATGTCTATACAAAACAGTATATAGAGTTGGTTAAAGACTTTTATCTAAATATGTGACCTGAAAGACTATCTCCTCGCCATCCAAACCTTTTCTCAGTAATTCTTAACTAAGTGCCAAGATTATTAGGGTTGTATCCCAGGTATGCTACTTCCTTCTCATTGAATCTTATGTTGTAATTTTCAAGCTCTTTTAAAATCGGATCATATACTTCTTTGTGAATGGGCAGCTGAACACCTGGACTTTTAATCTTCCCGTTTAATATGGCAAGTGTGGCAATAGCCACTGGTAATCCAACGGTCTTTGCCATCGCGGTATAGGTTTGATCTTCACCGAGCACAACCATATTCGATTCTATTTGCTTTTTTACACCTTTCATCTCATAGCCGAATTTATGATACATCACGATCATATCCTTATCTTCTTCTCTCAGGGTCCAGCTATCCATAAGAATACGTTGCAGAATCTGAGCAGGAGTAGCATCTTTCATGCCTACCTTTTTATCAGCATTGAACAAGTCAAGTTCCAACAATTTATCCCAAATCACGTCATCCTGATCGATCTTCAAATAATGTCTTAATTTTAATTCAACAGAATCATGTGGTTTGTAGGGTAAAAAAGAATTGATAAAATCACGATAGCTCATGTTTTCAGAGCCTTCCATTTTAAAGCTGTCATCGGTCATACCAAGCTGCACAAATATATTCCAGGCTCTTGAAAAACCAACTCGTCTTATGGTACCTCTATACAAGGTCAGCGTATCCTGCAACCCATATATATCTCTGTAATTTAAGGAATCTCTATTGGCCAGGGCTTCAAACTTTCCGTACCCTTCAATTAAAAGAAACTCAGTTCTTCTGAACAACTTATGATAGGGAATATATTTGTATTTGCCTTCCTGAATAAATTTTGCAATACCACCTTGCCCTGCTATAACGACGTTCCTCGGGTTCCAAGTGAATTTATAATTCCATAAATTATTATCACTCTCAGGTGCAACCAAGCCACCTGTAAAGGATTCGAAAAGCAACATTTTACCACCTTGGCTTTTGATTCTATCAATGACTTGCATGGCACTCATATGATCGATTCCAGGATCTACACCTATTTCATTCATAAATACAAGTCCTTTCTCAATCACCTCATGGTTCAAGGCCTTCAATTCTTTTGAAATATAGGATGCTGTCACCAGGTTCTTTTCAAACTCCAGGCAGTCTTTGGCTATTTCCAGATGAAACATGGCAGGTAGCATGGAAATTACAATATCAGCACTTTTAACTAATTCCTTACGACTGCTAACACTAAAAATATCCAACTCAATTACTTCACTATTCTCATGACCATGAGTGAGTTTTCTGGCATTATTTACTGAAATATCAGCGATGATTACTTTTAATTTCTCCACATAGGATTTTTCTAAAAGATACCTCACCAAAGCGGCAGAAGATCTACCTGCACCAACGATTAATATACGTCTCATGATTCTATAATTATTTAGCCAAAAGTAATTAATTTGGGGTGAATTTCACATGAGATTACACGAATCTTTATACTTATATTTTCGCAACTAAAACCGTAAAAAATAGTATGCAATACGGATATGCTAGTATTTAATCTTATTTTTGCAATTCATTAATTTTCGAACAAATGAAAAGAATATATCCCGCCATTGCTGCCTTCTTAGGAATGCTGACGATCATTATTGGAGCATTCGGGGCCCATGCCTTAAAAGAGAAGCTGGACATCGAATCCATGCAGAGTTTTGAAACAGGAGTTCGCTATATGATGTACCATGTATTGGCCATACTTTTTATTGATAGTAATTCATTGCTAGGCGAAAGAGTAAAGAGTAGAATTTCTCTTTTGTTTTTACTAGGAATACTTTTCTTTTCGGGATCTATTTTTGTGATTGCCCTTAACCTTATCCCTTCGAGTGCCATCTGGTTTGTTACGCCCTTGGGTGGTTTATTATTTATTCTAGGATGGTTAATAACCGGCATCTCCTTTTTCAAATCCGTAAATTAAAATTCCAGATAGAAATTCAATTATAGGCACTTTATGCGGCTCTTAACAATGTAACAGATATCATACAGGTCGCCGGTATTTTATCCGTTAACTTTTTATTTTAAAAGAATTTATTTTAAATTTATTCAAATTTTATTTTGCATCCCTTTTTATTCTTAGTATTTTTAATACTTCGAATTTTTGCACGAGAAAAGCGAAAACGTTATCGTAAATATCCCTGCAAATACTGATAAATGTCATAAAAATGAGGTAGCATTTATTCGTAAATTTGCTCAAGAAATCAAAAACAATTAACACTTAAATTTTGACTTATGGAAGTTCTAACAAAATCAGTAATCAGCTCATTAAATGAATTAGGAATTAAAAACCCAAAAGAGATTATTTACAACCCTTCGTATGACGAATTATATGCATATGAATTATCTCCGGAACTAGAGGGATTTGAAAAAGGTTATAAAACAGAACTTGGTGCGATTAATGTGATGACAGGCAAATTTACCGGTCGTTCTCCAAAGGATAAATACATTGTAATGGATGATGTTACCAGAGATACGATTTGGTGGAATTCCGAAAAAGCCAAAAATGACAATAAACCAATCACCCAAGAAGTTTATAATGATTTGAAAGAATTGGTTCTTAAAGAACTTTCTGGTAAAAAATTATACGTTGTAGATACATTTTGCGGTGCTAACGAAGACTCTCGTTTGAAAGTAAGATTTGTGGTTGAAGTACCTTGGCAAGCACATTTTGTAAAAAATATGTTTATCAGACCTACTACTGAAGAATTAGAAGTATATGGAGATCCTGATTTTGTAGTACTTAACGGTTCGGAAACGGTAAACAATAAATGGAAAGAGCACGGATTGAATTCAGAAGTATTTACTGTGTTCAACCTTACTGAAAAAATGCAAGTGATTGGGGGAACCTGGTATGGCGGCGAGATGAAAAAAGGATTGTTCGCAATGATGAACTATTATCTTCCAAGAAGAGGAATGGCTGCAATGCACTGTTCAGCTAACGTTGGTGAAGATGGAGATACATCGATCTTCTTCGGTCTTTCCGGAACTGGTAAAACAACCTTGTCTACGGATCCAAAAAGAAAATTAATTGGAGATGATGAGCATGGATGGGATGATGAAGGTGTATTCAATTTTGAAGGCGGATGTTATGCAAAAACCATAGATCTTGACCATGAGGCAGAACCAGACATTTATGAGGCTATTAGAAGAGATGCTTTGTTAGAAAATGTAACAGTTGACGAAAATGGTAAGATAGATTTTACGGATGGGTCTGTAACTCAAAACACAAGAGTATCTTATCCAATCTACCATATCGATAATATTGTGAAGCCAGTTTCAAAAGGGGGTCATGCAAACAAAGTGATCTTCTTAACTGCAGATGCTTTTGGTGTAATGCCTCCTGTATCGAAACTGACTCCTGAACAAACCAAATACCACTTCCTTTCAGGTTTTACAGCTAAACTTGCGGGAACTGAAAGAGGTGTAACTGAACCAACACCAACTTTCTCAGCTTGTTATGGTGCAGCTTTCTTAACACTACATCCAACAAAATATGGTGAAGAATTGGTTAAAAAAATGGAAGAACACAATGCTCAGGCCTACTTGGTAAACACAGGCTGGAACGGAACAGGAAAACGTATCTCAATCCAAGACACAAGAGGTATTATTGACAGAATTCTTGACGGTTCAATTGACAGAGCCGAAACCAAGATCATCCCTGGATTCAACCTTGAAGTACCAACTTCACTTAAAGAAGTTCACGATGACATCCTTGACCCAAGAGACACTTACGAAGATGTTGCTGAATGGAACAAAAAAGCACAAAAATTAGCTGGATTGTTTATCAAAAACTTCGAGAAGTATACAGATAATGAAGAAGGAAAATCATTAGTTGCAGCTGGACCACAGTTAGGCTAAAGAATTGCTTTTAAATAAAAAGTGTGTATCAGAAAATCCTGATACACACTTTTTTTTATGGCTAAAACTCAAATTTTAGCTGAACATCCATCACTTTTCCATTCTTTGTATCCGAATTGTTTAAGTTGGATACTGAGATCCCTAAAAGCCTGACGGATTCCTTTACCTTTTCCTGAAACAAGAGTTCTCTTACTGTATTCAGTAAAACGCTTTTGTCTTTTACAAAATCAGGGAGTGTCTTACTTCTGGTTTGTAACGAAAAATCACTGTACTTTATCTTTAAGGTAATTGTTTTCCCTGCAACTTTAGAGTTCATTAGCCTCCTTTCAAGTTCCTCAGCGATGGTTTCCAGTCGCTCCATCATATATATCTCGGAGGTAAGGTTCTTGCTAAAAGTATGTTCGGCGGCTACAGACTTTTGAATCCTATTGGGTTTAACCTCACTAAAATGCTTCCCTCTAACCACTTTGTAATAATGTTCGCCGGAATTCTTAAAATGAAGCACAAGAAAGTCAAGAGTTTTGGATTTCAGATCACGTCCTGTAAAAATACCCAATAGAAACATTTTGGCAGCTGTTACCCTCCCAATTCCAAAGAATTTCTCGATGGGTAATTCCTCTAAAAACCTCTCCACCTCTTCTGGAGGAATCGTTTTTTGTCCATTCGGCTTATTGACATCCGAGGCAATCTTGGCAACAAACTTACTATTTGAGATACCTGCAGAAGCCCGTAATCCAACTTCTTTAAAGATCCGTTCTCGAATCTCACTTGCAATCAAAGTAGCTGAAGGATGTAACTTTTTATTCTTTGTAACATCCAAATAGGCTTCATCAAGCGACAGGGGTTCCACCAAATCGGTATACTCATAAAAAATGCCTCTGATCTGTTTAGATATTTCTTTATATCGTGCAAATCTTGGTTTTACAAAGATAAGATCCGGGCAATTCTTTCTCGCTTGAAATCCGCTCATAGCAGACCTCACCCCAAACTTTCTCGCCTCATAACTTGCGGCTGCCACCACTCCTCTTTCTCCTCCTCCACCCACAGCAAGCGGCTTCCCTTTTAGTTCGGGATTATCCATTTGTTCAACGGAGGCGTAAAACGCGTCCATATCAACATGAATGATCTTTTTATAAGCTTGAGAATCCATCTTGATAAAACTACGAAATTAAGCAAAAACAAAGCCTTAAACATCCGATAATCGCAATTGAAAAATCATAAAAATGACTTACTTTTGCTCCATGTCAAGAAAAAAGAAATTTCATTTATTTGAAAATATTGAAGTGGTCGATACGGCTGCCAAAGGTAAATCTGTGGCCAAATCACCTGATGGAAGAGTCGTTTTTTTGAGTAATGCGGTACCGGGAGATATTGTTGATATCCAAACAGGAAGAAAAAGAAAATCGTATTATGAAGGAAAAGCAGTGAAGTTTCATCATTTATCTGATAAAAGAGTTGATCCGGTTTGTGAACATTTCGGACTTTGTGGAGGCTGCAAATGGCAGCATATGAACTATAATGACCAACTTGCATATAAACAAAAGGAAGTAACCAACAACCTTTTGCGAATAGGACATTTGGATCTTCCTGAAATCACTCCTATTGTTGGTTGTGAAAAGACCTACTTTTACAGAAATAAAATGGAATTCTCTTTTTCTGATTCAAGATGGCTGACGGAGGAAGAATTAAAAAGTGACATTGAATTTGACGATAAAAACGCTTGTGGGTTTCATATTCCAGGAATGTGGGACAAGATTCTGGATGTTAAAAAATGTCATCTTCAGGAGGATCCTTCCAATGCAATTCGCAATTCGGTAAGAAACTTCGCCATAGAGAATCAACTATCTTTTTTTAATCCAAGACAAAGAACTGGGATGCTGAGAACTTTGATGATCAGAATCAGTTCAACCGGAGAAATCATGGTGGTGGTTCAGTTCTTTAAAGAAGATAAGCTAAAGCGTGAGTTGCTCTTAAATTATATAGCAGAAACCTTTAAAGAGATTACGTCATTACAATATATCATTAATGAGAAAGGCAATGACTCGATCTATGATCAGGACATTATTCTGTTTAATGGAAGAGATCATATCTTTGAAGAAATGGAAGGATTAAAATTTAAGATTAACGCCAAGTCATTTTATCAAACCAATTCTACCCAAGCCTATGAATTATATAAAATAGCGAGAAATTTTGCTGACCTAAAAGGAGATGAAATTGTTTATGACCTATACACTGGTACGGGAACAATAGCGCAATTTGTAGCGTCTAAAGCAAAAAAAGTTATAGGTATTGAATCTGTTCCTGAAGCGATAACAGATGCCAAAGAAAATGCCCGACTAAATGGTATAGAGAACACAGTATTTTACGACGGAGACATGGCCAAAGTATTTAATTCTGAATTCATAACTCAAAATGGACAGCCCGACTTGATCATTACAGACCCTCCAAGGGATGGAATGCACAAAAAAGTAGTGGCTCAAATTCTAAATATTTTACCCGAAAAAGTTGTTTATATTAGCTGTAATTCCGCCACTCAGGCGAGAGATCTTGCCCTTATGAAAGAAGATTATATCATAGAAAGATCTCAAGCAGTAGATATGTTTCCACAAACGCATCATGTTGAAAACGTGGTGCTTTTAAAGCGTACAAAACAGGCATGAGAATTTACTTAAAAATTGTAGTTTTCCTAATGATTGTTCTTACGCAACTGAGTTGCGAAAGAGATGAAATATGTTTGGAAGACATTAGCCCTAAACTTATCATCAGATTTTACAATATCAATGATCCTAATGCGCTAAGAGCTGTAAATGGACTGAGCGTGAGTATTGTAGGAATTGATGGTAACTACGAAAATGAGACGATCAAACTAGTTACCGATTCAATTGCGATTCCCCTTTTAGCGACAGAAAATAAAACCAGTTTCGTTCTTAGCATACCCAGAGATGATTCTCAGGGTATTGAGGATAATCGAGATACGATTACCTTGGTGTATTCCCAACAGGACATTTTTATTTCCAGATCGTGTGGGTATAAGACCGTTTATAACGATGCCGAAGATTTTTTAGTGGACGACGATGATAATTGGATAAAAGACTTGAAAACCACAAATGATCCACAACAAATAATTGATGAAAACGCCGCTCATGTTGAGATATACCATTAGTATAGTTTTTCTTTTAACCTGCTCTATCGCAGTTGCTCAATTGGGTAAAAATGAGCAGGATACCGTTACCTATAAAGACAGGTACGGGATTAGAGTTGGTATAGATATTATTCGCCCCATTGTTTCCATTTATGACGATGACAAGAAAGGTTTTGAAATAGTTGGTGACTATCGAGTGACTAAAAGATTCTATCTGGCCACGGAGTTAGGATTTCGTGACGAGACTCGCCGGGAAGATTTTTTTAATTTTTCCACCAAAGGTCAATACATTAAAGTGGGAGTAGATTACAACGCCTATAAGAATTGGTTGGGAATGGAGAATATGATCGTCGTAGGTATCCGATATGGGTTCAGTACTTTTAGCCAAACAGTTAATGAATATACTATAAATGCCGACCCGTTTATACCTCTAAGAACCGAAACTGAAGGAATAACCTATAACGGCTTAAACGGTCATTGGGCAGAAATAGTGTTGGGATTAAAAGTTGAAGTTTTACACAATGTGTTTTTGGGAGTATCTTTTAGAGGAAACACACTAATCTCCTCCAAAAAACCCGATAATTTCAAAAATCTTTATATCCCTGGATTTGAGCGTGTATTTGTTAATAATAATGGGTTTAGTTTTAATTACACTTTATCCTATTTGATACCTCTGTATAGAAAATAAAGTATGTATAATGGGTAAAAATATTCTCTCTTTGTTTACTTTTGGTCTGGTTCTCATAACTATAGGTGGAATAGGCTTTTTTTTTGACTGGGATAAATCAATGATCTTTATTGGACTTGGGCTGACCCTCGAATCATTTGCACTGCTGCTATTTGCCTGGAAACGTCTTAAAAACAAATGAATTATTCCAACCCTGTTTCTATCGTTTTTGCCGCTATCATGGTTACGGTATTATCATTAAAAATCAAAGAGGATTGCTATTATTGTTTTTTGGGCATGTTTTTTATAGGACTTATTTTATTTATATTTGGGCTTATCAAATACTGGAAGCGTTACAATGGCTAAGAAAAAATTAAACAGTTTATCAGACCTTGGAGGTTTTGTTTTTTCAACCAACCAAGAAGAGGATTTTTCTGCGTATTCCGAGAAATCTGAAAAAACAATTCATCTGGAGGACCAAAGACTCGAAGCACATTTTTCGAATAAAGGAAGAGGAGGAAAAACAGTTACGGTCATTTCAGGGTATCAGGGAACTGACTCTGATCTCAAATCATTGGCTAAATTGTTAAAAACGAAATGTGGTGTGGGAGGCAGTGTAAAGGAAAGAGAAATAATCATTCAGGGAAATTATCGAGATAAGATCATGTCTATCCTTCAACAAGAAGGATATCAGGTAAAAAGAGTCGGTGGATAAAAGAAGAGGCATTTCCCCATATTCAATCATTAAAACCTTATTATTCCATGCGAACTATTGGCCCTTCTGAACTTATTATCAACCCTGATGGCAGCATCTACCACCTCAATCTAAAACCAGAGCACATTGCTCCAACCGTTATTTTTGTTGGTGATCAGGATCGTGTGGAAAAAGTTGCCAATCATTTTGATCATGTTGAATTCACCACCCAAAAACGAGAATTCAAAACCATTGTTGGAAGTATAAAAGACAAAAGATTCACGGTGATCTCAACTGGAATTGGTCCTGATAATATTGACATTGTTCTTAATGAGATAGACGCCCTTGTCAATATTGATCTTAAAACCAGAATGATTAAAAATGATCTTACCAGTCTTGACATAGTTAGAATGGGAACTTCGGGATCATTACATGACGACATACCGGTTGATTCTATTGTTCTTGGGAAATACGGTCTTGGATTTGACGGAGTACTGCATTTTTATAAAAATGACGACATATTTGAAACCAAATTGGAAAATGCTTTTATTGATCATTGCGATTATCCTAAAGAAAGATCCAGGCCCTATATTGTCAGAAACAGTGCGATTCTGGAGAAAAAGTTAATTTCTGAACAAATATTTTCTGGAATTACTGCAACAGCGGGTGGGTTCTACGGTCCGCAGGGCCGGATTCTCAGGCTGGCAGTACAGGATGTTCATATGAACAAAAAAATTGAAAACTTTAGGTACGATCATCTGAGAATAACAAATTTGGAAATGGAAACTTCTGTAATTTATGGGCTTTCCAAACTACTTGGACACAAAGCTGTCTCCATGAACGCGATCATCGCTAACAGGGCAAATCTCACTTTCAGCAAGGATCCATATGCCGCTGTCAAAAACATGATAAAATACACACTCGACAAACTTACTGCATAGTTTTTCGTGTTTTTTATACTAAACACATTTTTCATACGTTTATTAATAGATCTCCCTAGATTACTATAAACCTAAAATTAACCCTATGAAAAAGTTAGTCTATTTATTAGTTTTTGTTGTAGCTTCAGTAAGTTTAGCTTCCTGTGGTGGATCAAGTGCGAGTTGTGCTACATCTGACAAGTACATTATTAAAAATATGAAATTTGAGAATCAGGAAATGGTTCTTTCAAAGAAATTCAAAACAAGTGATGAGATCATCAACTAGTTTGGATGTTATAAAAATACGTAAACCGTCAATGAAAATTGACGGTTTTTTTTTGTTTTAAAAATATAAAAGAAAAGGCTTGTCAAAAATACCAGACTTTGTAATTTTACACAAACCTAAACGCAATGCCAAACACCAAGTATATTTTTGTTACAGGAGGAGTTAGTTCATCTCTTGGTAAAGGAATTATTGCTGCCTCTTTAGCAAAATTATTGCAATCAAGTGGATTTTCCGTCACTATTCAAAAACTGGACCCCTATATCAATGTTGATCCCGGAACCCTTAATCCTTATGAACACGGAGAGTGTTACGTGACTAATGACGGAGCAGAAACAGACCTTGATCTTGGACACTATGAACGCTTTTTAAATATCCCCACTTCTCAGGCGAATAATGTCACAACCGGAAGGATATATCAAACTGTTATAAATAAAGAGAGAAAAGGCGATTACCTCGGAAAAACCGTTCAGATTATTCCTCATATCACTAACGAGATCAAAAGACGTATTAAAATTCTGGGGCAAACAGGTGAATATGACATTGTAATTACAGAGATTGGTGGAACCGTAGGTGATATTGAATCATTACCCTACATAGAATCTGTTCGCCAGTTAAAATGGGACTTGGGTAAGCACAATGCGATTGTTATCCATTTGACATTAATCCCATATTTGGCAGCAGCAAAAGAATTAAAGACAAAACCAACTCAGCATTCGGTAAAAGAACTCATGCAGAGTGGCATTAGTCCTGACATCTTGGTATGCAGAACGGAGCATCATATTGGAGATGACATAAGAAGAAAGCTGGCCTTATTCTGTAATGTTGATAAAGGAGCTATTATCGAATCCATCGATGCGAAAACCATATATGATGTTCCCAATTTGATGCTTAATGAAGGTTTGCATGAAGTTGTACTTGAAAAACTTGGGCTTGAAGCTTCCAAAAAGCCGATTCTGACTCGTTGGAACGAATTTTTGACTAATTATAAACATCCCGAAGGTACCGTTGAGATTGGTTTGGTAGGTAAATATATTGAGTTACAGGATGCCTATAAATCAATTTTAGAGGCCCTGGATCATGCGGGGGCCCAAAACAAATTAAAGGTGAACATCCATCCTATTCACTCTGAAGGCATCACTGAGCAAAATGCATCCGAAAAACTAAAAGGTCTTCAAGGATTGATAGTGGCTCCCGGCTTTGGAGACAGAGGGACGGAAGGAAAGATCGCTGCGGTTCAATATGTAAGGGAAAATAATATTCCTTTTCTGGGAATTTGCCTGGGGATGCAAATGGCAGTTATTGAATTTGCACGAAATGTATTGCATCTTGAAAATGCCAATTCTACTGAAATGAGCAGATCTACACCTCACCCTGTAATTGACATCATGGAAGACCAAAAAATGGTAACCGAAAAAGGTGGAACAATGCGACTCGGGGCATGGGATTGTAAACTTGAAAAAGATACAATGGCATTTGAGATCTATGGCCAGGAGATGATAAGTGAAAGACACAGACACCGTTATGAATACAATAACGACTATCTCAAAAAGCTGACGGATTCAGGAATGGTGGCAACGGGATTTAATCCTAAAACAGACTTGGTTGAAATAATTGAAATCCCTGAACATAAATGGTTTGTAGGCGTTCAATACCATCCGGAATACAAAAGTACCGTATTGAATCCACATCCCTTGTTCGTGGCATTTGTTTCAGCTTGTTCTGAGAACTAATAAAAAAAGCGGCTTTAAAAAGCCGCTTTTTTTATACTTAAATTATTTTACTCTTTAGATTTCGGTTCTTCTGCCTCCTCTTTGGAAGCTGCTTCAACCTTTTTAAGATCCATTTTACACTTCGGACAACTTCCTTCATCAGCATAGGTTTTCTCACCTTCACACTTCATCGGACACTGATATGCCCCCATTGCCATTTCATATCCGTGATCATGATCCTTCTCTAGATCTTCTTTGGTTTGTTCATTTTCTTTGCTAACAATCTCCTTTGTTTCCTTGTCATTTTTAACATTGTCGCAGGCTGTAAAAACAATTCCTAAGACAAATAACAACATCAAAATTTTGCTCACTTGTTTCATATAGTACTATTTCATGGTTTTGCTATGCAAATATAGCTGAAAATTTCTCTTTGAATAAACCGCCTAGTAACTTTTCATCGTTAATTTTCGACTCAAAGCATAAAAATTTTGTGTATTTGATCTTTAGCTAAGTATTAAGCACTTGATACTTAATTTTTTATTCTCAAACCAAAAGACCTTGAAATCCATACTTCAAGACTATAACTCCTAAATTCTGATATTCAAAATACGTACGATATTGTTGTCAATAAGACTGCAAGGGAAATAATGAAGGCTACTATTTTATCTAATACTTGTAACATAGTATCAAATGTAAAACATAATGTGAATTATAGAGAAAATGGATTTTTAAATTTTTGTTAAATTATTTCCCTAGATGTTAACTGTTTGTAATAAAAAGCGGGAAGTAGCAGTAAGACAAACAGGGGGTGAATGATAAATCTTCTAATGTAGAAGGCAAATAAATACCCATGAGCCAATTCACCCTTTAAAATTATAAAAAATATAATACTCAAAAGGACAAAGGCTATGATATAGAATTTTATGGAAAAAATCAAAAAATTCCTATTTATAAAAGCCACATAAATGATCAAAAAGGAGATGATGGCGTTTAATCCGTATCTAAAAATCAGGCTCAACAATAATTTTGATCCACTGAAAATCGGTATTGGATCATAGAGATAGTCATTTTTAAAATATTCAATAAAAGGATCATAGAACAATTGCGCTTCAAAGGCCCTGACAAGAACCAGAACAAAGAAGAGGGCGATTATAATGATAATTCGATATTTCCTATCCATTTGTACTCGTTTTCAGATTCGAAAAAAACTTCACCCAAGTGACCCATAAAACAAAAGTAAGTCCATAGATCACTGAAGGAAACAAAAGATCGTGTAACATGGTTTGGTATTCCGGAAACTTATGATACAAAATGCTCAAAGCGATTATTCTAAGCACATTAACTATGTATATAAGTGCGCTCCCAAACAATCCGAACAAAACTGTATTGACTAAACTTCCTGAAAAGGCGATTATAAAAGCCAGAAAGAGTATAATAATACTCACAGAATTACAACCCTCAATAATTCGGGAAACATAGTTCCCATTCAACATGAATTTGATAGATAGTTCCTCTGTGTGTTGTTCAATTTCGGCATCGTAACCAAGCATTTTTGAAGTCTTGTAAACGTGTTGAGCCACAGTGCTGGTGAGAGGGGAGCAAACAAAAATATCTGTTTTATGCTGGGTTTTATGCAGGTAAAAAGAATAGGCCCCGAAAAGAATAAAATAGGTAGCAAAGAATTTTACTAAAAAAACAATTATGGCTTTATTTTTATGCAAAGATTGAATAGTTTTACCCTTTCAAATTTATAGGAAAGGTTTAGATTAAATGGTAATCGAGAGCAAAATTACTCAAATAATTAACAGTGAATTACCCAATGCCGAAAAACTGCAGCAAATATGCGATCTATTGAAAAAGAATGTTCCTCATTTTCATTGGGTAGGATTCTATTTTGTTCATAGAGGTAAGAAAGAACTCAAATTGGCTCAGTTCGCCGGAAAACCAACTGAACATACCATTATTTCATTTGGCAAAGGTATTTGTGGACAGGTTGCCATGAGTAACGAGAATTTTGTGGTTCAAGACGTTGCGGAACAAGATAATTATATTTCTTGCGGCATGGAAGTAAAATCTGAAATTGTGGTTCCCATCTTCCAGAATGATAAAAACATTGGTCAGATTGATATTGATTCACATGACTTGGCACCATTTACAAAAGAAGATGAAACCTTGCTGGAATTTGTATGCAAGGAAGTAGCCACCCTCAATCTTGATACTATTCTCAATCAGGATCCATCCTAAAGCGAATGATCAGCGCAGAAATAAAAGTAATAATCGCTATAATAAACACTGAATAATTAATGCCCATGAGATCTGCTATGATACCTGTTAGAATAGCTCCCAGAGCATAACCAAGATCCCTCCACAATCTAAATACTCCAATACTTTCAGCTCTTTGAACCGGATTAGTGTGGGCTGCGATTCCTGCCAAAAAAGTAGGATACACCATAGCAGTTCCAATACCCAAAAGAGCAGATAACATTATAAACTGATAATAACCAACAGTAAATGCCATCAAAACTAAGGCCATGGCCTGAACTAACATACCCCAAAACAGAAGCCCTCTTTTAGGAACAATATCGGCTAGTTTACCTGTAAAAAGCTGACCTAATCCCCATACCCCGGGATACACGGAAACGATGATGGCAATTTGCTTCAAATCGAAATGAAGACCCGCAAGTAGGATAGGAAACAGACCCCAAACCATTCCGTCATTAAGATTATTTACCATTCCGGCCTGAGAAATAGACCCCAGATTATTATTTGCCCAGGTCGTTTCCCAAAACACTTGTTTCAACATACTCTTGTCACTCGCCTTTGATTCCATGGCGACGTGATGCCTGGTATCCTTTATAAAGAATATTGAAAAGAACAATCCTAAAATCGAGATTACGATTCCGATATAAAATGGATAAGGAATCAGGCCATAATTGGATGCGATCCAACCTGTAAAGAAGGCTACTCCTCCAACGGCTATATAACCGGCTGCTTCATTCAAACCCATGGCAAATCCGCGATCTTTTTCTCCAACCAGATCAATTTTCATCACAACGGTACTTGACCAGGTTAGTCCTTGGTTAATACCCAAAAGTAAATTTGCGAAAATTATCCATGACCAATTGGGTGCATGGATGAGAATAAAAGGTATTGGAATGGCAATCACCCATCCCAGGATTAACAAATTCTTTCTCCCAATTTTGTCGGCAAGAGCTCCTGTAAAATAATTCGTTATTGCTTTGGACACCCCAAAAATTATGATAAAAGACAATATTGCCGTCTTCACCTTTAAGCCAAATTTATCTTCAGCCAGCTGAGGTAGAATCGTTCTTTCCAATCCGACCATACCTCCAACGAAAACATTGACAATGACCAACAATAGAAATTGCTTCCAATTGTACTTTAATCCAAGTCCGATCTCCTTTGCCAAATTATAAGAATTACATTAATAGAAGTTTCAGAGTGATAACATGACCAAAGATAAACTTTCTGCATAAAGTTATCCTCAAGTACTTTTTATTCTGTTCAAAAGTTTAAGCTAAAACTCAATAATATGTCTGTCAGTACTCTTGTTGATCAAGATTGTTTTCTTATTTTTACGACATATTTTCAGCACTAATTATGAGCAACACAAAAAAAGTAAAATCGGCCCTGATTTCTGTATTTCACAAAGACGGATTGGAGCCTATAGTGAAAAAACTGAATGCTTTAGGCGTGACCATTTTTTCAACCGGGGGAACAGAAAAATTTATTACAGATCTGGGCATTGATGTAGTTCCTGTTGAGGAACTTACAAGTTATCCCTCTATTCTTGGAGGAAGGGTTAAAACTTTGCACCCAAAGGTTTTTGGTGGTATTCTTGGAAGAAGAGAAAATGAAAATGATCTGTCTCAGTTGACTGAATATGAAATCCCGGAAATAGATATCGTAATTGTTGATCTTTATCCTTTTGAAAAAACTGTTGCAAGTGCTGCTGCCGAACAAGACATTATTGAGAAGATTGACATAGGTGGAATTTCGCTAATCAGAGCGGCTGCCAAGAATTTCAAAGACGTTATTTGTGTATCAAGCATGACCCAATACGATGAATTTTTGGAGATTTTGTCCAAAGAAGACGGAAGGATCAGTCTGAAGGATCGGAGAAACTTTGCTGCCAAAGCATTTAGCGTTTCCAGTCATTACGACACAGCCATCTTTAAATATTTAAATCAGGAAGCTGGAGAAGTTGAATTCAGAGAAAGTTATGACCAGGCCAATGCCTTGCGTTATGGTGAGAATCCACATCAAAAAGGATACTTTTTCGGAAATCTTGACGCCCTTTTCGATAAATTGCATGGTAAGGAACTGTCTTATAACAATCTGTTAGATGTAGATGCCGCCGTAAATTTATTGAATGAATTCAAAGGTGATTCGCCAACTTTTGCCATATTAAAACATAATAACGCTTGCGGTCTTGCTCAAAGAGATTCAGTCGAACAAGCCTATAAAGACGCATTAGCAGGTGATCCTATTTCTGCTTTTGGAGGAGTTCTGATCTCCAACACTACCATAAACCTAAAGACAGCAGAAGAAATTCACAAGTTATTTTGCGAGGTTGTAATTGCACCTGCTTACGATTCAGAGGCCCTGGAAATTTTAAAAGGAAAAAAGAACAGGATTATACTGGTTCAAAAAGAGATTGAATTACCAGCCTTTAATTACAGAACAGCATTAAACGGAGTTCTTTCTCAGGAAAAAGATACTAGTACAGATCAGTTCTCAGATCTTACCAATGTTACTGAGTTAAAGCCTTCTGAAACCGAGATGAATGATCTACTTTTTGCATCAAAAATTTGCAAGCATACCAAATCAAATACTATCGTAATCGTAAAGAACGGGCAGTTATTTG
Source organism: uncultured Flavobacteriaceae bacterium (assembly GCA_964595535.1). Taxonomy (GTDB): domain Bacteria; phylum Bacteroidota; class Bacteroidia; order Flavobacteriales; family Flavobacteriaceae; genus Lutimonas. Next base: position 18,161 of record CAZQRD010000039.1, read on the forward strand.
CCAGCGGTACCGGACAGACTTCAAGAGTGGATGCTTTGAATCAAGCTATCACCAAAGCAAATCATTTTGAATTTGACCTTAAGGGATCGGTTATGGCTAGCGATGCTTTTTTCCCTTTTCCTGATTGTGTGGAGATTGCAGACCATGCAGGGATCACTTCAGTGATTCAACCAGGTGGGTCGATAAAAGACCAGTTATCAGTTGATTACTGCAATGCTCATCATATGTCTATGGTTACCACCGGAACTCGACATTTTAAACATTAAATGATTCAACAAACAGTCGATCCATATTCAAAAAATACCTTTGTTTTTTGATCTAAACCCACTGAATTCAACACCTTAAAATAGTTCCAACTATTTTAAGGCAATGGCTTTACTAATTGCGTAAATTTATTACATTTGTGACATTCACAGTACAAACAAGTTAACACGAGATCATTTTATGGGGTTTTTTGACTTTATGACCGAAGATATTGCAATCGATTTAGGGACTGCAAATACTTTAATCATTCACAAGGGAAAAGTTGTTGTCGACAGTCCTTCAATAGTTGCAATGGACAGAACTACCAACAAAATTATTGCTATTGGAAAAAGGGCAAATCTGATGCAAGGAAAGACCCATGAAAATATTAAGACAATTCGACCTTTAAAGGATGGGGTAATTGCTGATTTTGAGGCTTCTGAGCAGATGATTCGTGAGTTCATCAAGAATATCCCAACTATTAAAAAACGTTTTTTCAGACCTTCCCTTAGAATGGTAATCTGTATTCCCTCAGGAATTACAGAAGTTGAAAAAAGGGCTGTAAGAGATTCAGCTGAACAAATGAATGCCAAAGATATCTATTTGATCTATGAACCTATGGCAGCTGCGATAGGTATCGGGATAGACATCATGCAACCCAAGGGAAACATGATTATAGATATAGGAGGTGGAACCACAGAGATTGCTGTTATCGCTTTAAGCGGAATTGTTTGCGACAAATCTGTAAAAGTAGCTGGAGATGTTTTTACCAGTGACATCGCTATGTACCTGAGAACCCAGCATAATCTATACATTGGTGAAGCCACAGCTGAAAAAATTAAAATCCAAATTGGGGCAGCAACTGAAGATCTTGATACTCCTCCGGATGATATTTCCATTCAGGGTCGTGACCTTCTTAGCGGAAAACCAAAACAGATTGAGCTTTCTTATCGTGAGATCGCCAAAGCGCTGGAAAAATCCATTCTTCGAATTGAGGATGCCGTTATGGAGACTTTGTCACAAACTCCTCCTGAATTGGCTGCTGACATTTACAATACCGGGATTTACCTGGCAGGTGGCGGTTCAATGCTAAGAGGATTAGACAAAAGGTTATCTCGCAAAACGGATCTTCCTGTATATGTTGCCGAGGATCCCCTAAGAGCAGTTGTAAGAGGAACCGGGATTGCTTTAAAGGATATTGAAAAATACAAAAGTGTTTTAATGAAATAGCCGCCTGACAAAATATTATGCAACAAATTATTTCATTCCTTTACAAGAATAAATTATTTATACTGTTTTTGTTGCTAGAAGTGTTTGCTGTTATTTTTACGATTCAAAGTCACTCATTTCACAAAAGTAAGTTCGTCAATTCAGCAAATTTCTTGTCTGGAGGCGTCTATAACAAGATCAATAATTTTAAGGAATTTTTACTTCTTAAAAAAGAAAACGAACGTCTTAACGAAGAAAACGTCTATCTGAAAAACCTCCTTAACTTTGAGGAAAAAGACAGTACTCAATATGATCTGACGGTTATTGACACTTTGAAATACAAACAAAAATACAAGTATACAGGAGCTAAAGTCATCAATAACAACTACAGAAAGAACAATAATTATTTGACGATTAATAGGGGCGCCAATCAAGGCTTACAATCAGATCTCGGAGTAATCAACGGCAGAGGGATCGTAGGAATTACCAAGAGTGTTTCGGGAAACTACGCCACGGTACTTTCCATCCTTAATGTAAACTCCAGAATTAACGCCAAATTACTCAAAAGTGATTATTACGGCAGCTTGAGCTGGGATAATAAAGATTACAATGTGGTTCAATTACTCGATTTACCGATTCAAGCGGCTATCTATAAAGGAGATACCGTGGTTACAGGAGGGAAGTCAACCATATTTCCGGAAGGAATTCCTATTGGAACGATTAGAGAATTTAAGACCCTCAATAATAAGTACGAATATATCGATATCTTACTTTTCAACGACATGAGTTCTATAGGCTACGTGCAGGTAATTAAGAACTTTGATAAGATGGAAATAACAAACCTGGAAGAAAAATCGACTAATGAATAGGGAGAATATAAATAGTGCCTTACTTTTTATAGGACTGATATTATTACAGATCATCGTACTTAATAATATCAATTTCCTGGGCTATATTAATCCGTATTTTTATATATTTTTCATCTTTCTATACCCGATCAGAAAAGATGATGCCTCAATATTAATTTTGAGTTTTTTTCTTGGACTGTTCATTGATATTTTTTCTGATTCCGGTGGAATCAACGCGGCAGCAACATTATTTATAGCCTTTGTGAGAATACCAATTCTCCAAAGCGTCATTGGCAAGAGAGAAATTGACTACGGAGCAATGACCATTTTTAAACTTACTTTTCCAAAAATGTTCCTGTATGTAGTTGTTCTTACATTCATCCATCATTTTATCGTTTTTGGCATGGAGTATTTTACATGGAGTAAATTCGGAATCATTTTGATCAACACAGTATTAACAAGTATTTTTACCATAATTTTAACCATGATTAGTTTTACCTTTGTCATGCGTAAAAGATAAAAGATGCCAAGGAAGTCATTATTATATTTTTTGATTCTATCGGTTGGAGTGATATTCATCGGCAGGCTGTTTTTTATACAGGTTGTTGAATCTAAATATCGTCAGAACCCTTTGAACAATTCGGCAGTTACGATAAAATTTGCCTACCCGGACAGAGGTTTTATTTATGACCGTAACGGTAAATTGCTTGTGGCCAACCAAAGTTCGTATGACATCATGATCATCCCAAAAGATGTTGAGCCCCTTGATACACTTGAGTTTTGCGATTTGCTTAAGATCTCAAAGGAAGATTTTTTAAAGAAATACCATAAAACCAAAAATTACTCCCCCAGGATTCCCTCTATTTTTGTTGGACAGCTCTCAAAAGAGGATTATGCTTTTTTACAGGAAAAAATGTACAAATACAAGGGCTTTTATATCCAAAAAAGATTCTTACGGCAGTATCCGGAGAATACAAGCGCCAATGTAGTTGGATATATCAGTGAGGTCAATGAAGGATTACTCAAAACCAACAAGTACTACCAATTGGGAGAATTAGTTGGTTATCAAGGTGTTGAAAAGCAATATGAAGAAGTGCTTAGAGGTCAAAAAGGCGTAAATTTTATTCAAAAGAACCGTTTTAACAAAGAAATTGGAGCTTATAAAGATGGTATCTATGATACGCTTCCCATTCCCGGAAAAGATATCACACTCACACTTGACATGGAGCTTCAAATGTATGCGGAAAAACTGATGACCAATAAAAGAGGTGGCATCGTGGCAATTGAACCTTCCACAGGAGAAATTTTGTCCTTGGTGTCTACACCGAGTTACGATCCCAAAATGCTGGTAGGACGCAAAAGAAGCAAAAATTCTTTCTTGCTTTTTAATGATACAATTAAAAAACCAATGCTTGACAGGGGTTTACAAGCTCAATATCCTCCAGGGTCTCCGTTTAAACTCATCAATGCGCTTATTGCATTGCAAGAAGAGGTTATTACCCCCAATACGGCTTTCACATGTTATCATGGCTATAAATATGGTCGTGGAGGATTTATGAAGTGCCATTGCGGCATTGTTGGGACTCCAATAAGTATGAATACCGGGATTTACCGTTCCTGTAACTCCTATTTTTCAAATGTATACAGGAAAACTATAGAAAAATACGATTCACCGGCCAAGGGAATGGATATATGGAGCAATCATGCAAAGAGTTTTGGATTGGGCAATTATCTGGGTTATGACCTTCCTTCAGGTCAAAAGGGTTTAATCCCTAATTCTGAAGTATACAACCGCTTCTATCCTAACCACCAGTGGAAAGCCATTACCACCATCTCTAATGCTATCGGCCAGGGAGAAGTGCTTACAACGCCTATACAATTGGCTAACATGACTGCCGCCATAGCAAACAGAGGTTATTACTTTACGCCACATATTCTGAAAAAAGTAGGAGACAGTATCAACGAAAATAAAAAATATACCACACCTAGATATACGACCATTGCTCCTCAACATTTCGATCCTGTAATTGAGGGGATGTTTAATGTGTTTGAACTCGGAACCGGAAGGGGCTCTAGAATAAAAGGCATTGAGATTTGTGGTAAAACAGGTACTTCCGAAAATTTTAAACGCATTAATGGCGAAAGGATTCAATTCACTGATCATTCAATATTTATTGCCTTTGCCCCTAAAGATGACCCCAAGATCGCCATTGCAGTTTTTGTTGAAAATGGTTATTGGGGATCAAGATGGGCCGCTCCTATTGCAAGTTTGATGATTGAAAAGTATATCAAGGGAGAAATAACAAGAGATTGGCTCGAAAAAAGGATGCTGGAAGGCAGTCTTGAAGAAGAATACAATAAACAAATTGAAATAGAGAACTACGTTGCGCAAAAGGAAGAGTAATATATTCAGAGGGGTTGACTTGCCCCTAATCATTATGTACCTCCTCTTTGTATTTCTGGGTTGGCTGAGTATCTATGCCGCGACCTATTCAGAAACAGAGTTCGAAGTATTTGACCTGACAACCAAATATGGAAAACAGATGATTTGGGTCCTGCTCAGTTTCGTAATCATCATTTTGATCTTGGCTATAGATAAGAAGTTCTATGAACAATTTTCGGGTATATTTTATTTGGTTTCCATCCTTTCGCTTGCCGGCCTCTTTATTTTTGGAAATAATATTAACGGAGCCACCTCCTGGTATAGTTTTGGGTCTTTCGGGATACAGCCTTCTGAATTTGCCAAGGCTGCAACAGCACTGGCAATTGCCAATTATCTTAATGAACGGAATCAGGACCTGCGAAAACTACCCAATCAACTCAGGGCTTTTGGAATTATCTTTTTGCCGGCACTATTGATCACATTTCAACCTGACCCCGGATCCGCCTTGGTATATGGCTCCTTAATTTTGGTTCTTTACCAATTTGGACTACCCTTATATTATCTTGTTATCGGCTTTTTGGCCTTAGTACTATTTGTGATCACGCTGTATTTTGGCTTACTGAATACAGTGATCATCGCCTTGGTAATTATTTCGATCCTGCTTGTTTATCTAGTGTATAAAAACAAAAAGTATCTCAGACACAACTGGCTTCGGTTTGTTGCCATCTACCTTGTAACCAGTATCTTTATATTAAGTGTTGACTATGTGTTCAATAATATTTTTGAGCAACGCCATCGAGATCGCTTCAACATACTTTTGGGTAAGGATGTAGATGATCAGGGAATTGGATATAATACAGCGCAGTCGGTAATCACTATAGGGTCAGGAGGTTTGAATGGAAAGGGGTTTTTACAAGGTGACCGCACCCAGGGAGACTTTGTTCCCGAACAACAAACAGATTATATTTTTAGCAGTGTTGGAGAAGAATGGGGCTTTTTAGGAAGCAGCTTCGTTATTATTTTATTCCTGACCTTTTTGATCAGATTACTTTATATCGCAGACCGGCAAAAATCAATTTTTAGCAAGGTATTTTCCTATGCTACTGTGGCCATATTCTTTTTCCATTTTACCATCAATATTGGCATGGTGATTGGATTGCTTCCAACCATTGGGATCCCACTTCCTTTCTTTAGCTATGGAGGATCTTCTTTATGGGGATTCACTGTGTTGCTATTTATTATGATCAGGCTTGATGCCGACAGGGTCTATGAATGGTAGGGACAATGATTCAATGATGTAATGATTCAATGATGCAATGATTCAATGATGCAATGATTCAATGAT
>CAZQRD010000040.1:0-24143 GCA_964595535.1 uncultured Flavobacteriaceae bacterium
ATTCCATGCAGACACTTTTGAGGAAATGGCAGAACAAAGTAAAAAACATGGAATGAAAATGTTCGAATCTGGTGATGAAGGACACCTAAAAGCAATGAATGAAATGCAGGAACTAATGCAGTCTCCTGACGCTATGATTGAGTGGTTTGATAATAAGAGAAAGCAATTTGATACTTTGCCAGAGAATGACTAATTATCATAATAAACTGCATATAACAACGGTAATAATTACGAGATTATATTCCTAGGGAATAACCAATCATCTAAGCCACCAACATCATAAGAAGATAAAGATTTATGAATTCAATCGCCTTACATACTAGCGAGCTAGTCAAATCCCTCGAGGCAAAAGCCATAGAAGGCGGTAAGATGTCAGAGGTGTTTCTTGTTGCCTGTGGTGGCTCTCTAGTAGATCTGTATCCCGCCAAGTTCTTCTTGGCGAGTGAAAGCTGTCGTTTGCGTACAGAACTCTATACATCCAACGAGTTTGTTCATGCAGTACCGAAAGTGCTCGGAAATAGGTCGGTTGTCATCGTTTGCTCACACAGTGGTGATACGCCAGAGTCTGTTGAGGCCGTGAAAGTTGCTAAAGCAGCCGGTTCGCTTATTGTCACGTTAACTCACCAGGAGTCGTCGAAAATTGCTGCTTTTTCGGATTGCAACATTGAATACGAATGGGGTGATGAATCAAGTGTTCAAAATAACCCAATGGCAATCACACTGGCTCTTTGCCTTGAAATATTACATCATTCTGAGGGCTATGTGAATTATCACGATTTTCAGGATGCATTACTAAAGATAGATGATGTCGTTGAAGCAGCACACAACAAAGTGGGCGAGAGAGTCGTGACATTTGCAGAGAATTATCAGGATGAGAAATTGTTCTATGCTTTGTCTAGCGGAGCAAGCTATGGGCACGCTTATGGCTTTGCTATCTGCTCTTTGATGGAAATGCAATGGCTGCACGCAAGCGCAATTCATTCCGGCGAGTTTTTTCATGGTCCTTTTGAAGTGACAGACAAAAAAACCAATTTCATTGTATTGGTGAATGAAGGCCGTACGCGCCCACTTGATCAGAGGGTGATCGCTTTCCTTAAAAGTTATGCGAAGAATTATGTAGTAATCGACGCCAAAGAGCTCGGTATTGCTGTGCTTCCCGAGTCAGTTGTCGAGTTTTTCAATCCGATCTTGTTCTACAGCGTGCTGTGTGATTACCGGGAAGCATTGTCAAAAATCCGTAATCATCCGCTAGAAACACGACGTTATATGGGCAAAGTGAAATACTAATTTTAATGGAAGGGGTAGATCGCACAATAAAAGTTATAGGTATCGGCGACAATGTCGTGGACGACTACATTAACATTCGGACGATGTTTCCGGGTGGTAATGCGCTCAATTTTTCGGTATATGCATCAATGTTGGGTTGCGACTCGGCTTATCTGGGTGTTTTTGGAAGCGATTACAGTGCTAAGCATGTGCAGCGAACACTCACTGAAATGGGCCTAGATACTTCCCATTGCCGAAGTGTTGACGGACCAAATGGGCGGGCAATTTTAACAATCAAGGATGGTGAAAGAGTTTTTATTTCATCCAACGAAGGCGGGATTGGTAAATCCGTTCCTATGGAATTCATTTTCGACGATCTCGATTACCTGCAATCGTTTTCAATTGTGCATACCAGTGCGTACAGCTATATGGATGGCTATTTGTCCCAATTGCAAGGACTGAATCTCTTGGTCAGCTACGATTTTTCGGATGACTTCGAGAGCGAACATGCGCTATCCCTGTGCCAGTATATCGACATCGGGTTTTTTTCCTGTGCCGAATGGACCGAAGAAGCGACTATGGATCTTCTCGAGATTGCTGTGAGTCGAGGCTGTACCCTCGCGATGGCCACACGAGGCCCCCAAGAAGTGATTCTATACGAAGGTCAATCGTGGTTTAGACAGGCTCCCCAGGCAGTGACACCAACAGACACGCTCGGAGCTGGAGATGCCTTTATCAGCGGATTCCTGATTTCCTATGTCGGAGGCAAAGCGAACAGCAGTATTCAGATGCCCTCATTAATTAAAGGCTCCCTGAAGAAAGCTGCTTCATTCGCTGCAGAGATTTGCCAGGTTCAAGGTGCTTTCGGACACGGTTTACGCTATTGAACTGAACATTCGCAAGAAATCTGGTAACGGTACCGGGAATCATATAAATTTCGATTAATCAGCTATATTTGAAAAAACCTAAAATACTAACTATGATAAAATTAAATATTCTTTCCATATTCCTACTGTTTTCCTTAGCTACCTCAGCACAAGAAAAAAAGCAAGATTCAAGCTCAGTACCAGAACCTAAATCATTTATTACCAGCCATCAAAGTACTAACGGGGGGAAAACTATTAGATATAAGGCCATTGCTTCAGAAACATATTTAAAAAATAAATCTGACAAACCGGTTGCTTCTATATGGTCAGTAGCATATGTTCAGGAAGGAATAGGTGACCTCACAAAACGCCCGGTTACTTTTGTTTTTAATGGAGGTCCCGGATCGGCATCAGTGTGGCTGCATATGGGGATGTTTGGCCCTGAATTGGTAAAAGTAAACTCTGATGCAAGTGAAGATGATGGTGCAGCTCCTTATAATTTGGTAAATAATAAAAATGGATTACTTGATCTGACGGATCTTGTTTTTATCGATCCTGTTGGTACCGGATATAGTCGGGTAATTGGCAAAGGTAAAGTTGAAAACTATTGGGGTCTAAAAGAGGATGCTAAATCCATAGCTAAATTTATGAGACAATGGATAACGGAAAATAATCGTTGGTTTTCACCAAAATATATTGCTGGTGAAAGTTTTGGTACTACAAGAGCAGCTTCTGTAGCCAATACTTTAGAGAGCGATGGACAAAATATGGCATTAAATGGCTTAATACTTATTTCTCAAGCCCTGGATTATGCCGGCTCAACATCAGTTCACGACAATATAACTTCTTATCTCACATACTTGCCAAGTATGGCTGCAACTGCCTGGTATCATAAAAAAGCAGGTCAGGGTAAAACGTTAGAATCTTTTATTGATGAGTGTAGAAAGTACACTTTCAATTCGTATGCTTCTGTTCTTTACAGAGGTTCCTTGCTCAATGAAGTTGAGAAAAATGAAGCAGCCGAAAAGTTGAGCTATTTTACTGGTCTGGATAAGGACTATATTTTAAAATCAGACCTTAGGATCTTAATGCATAGATTTCAAAAAGAACTACTTGCCGATCAGGGCCTTGCTCTTGGAAGATTAGATGGTCGTTTTATGGGAAAGGAAGTTGATAAATTATCCGATGGACCGCATCTAGGAGATGCATCAAGTTATCAAATAAGTGCTGCGTATACTGCGGCCCTAAATCATTATTATGCATCTGTGCTTCATGTAAAAATGGATCGTCCGTATGTAACCACTAATGATAAGATTAGTAAAAAATGGAAATGGAGACCTGTTCCTAAGGATAAAATATGGGAGCCTGATTTTGTTAATGTTGCTCGAAAATTGAGTGAAACGATGAGAAGGAATACCGATATGAAAATTATGGTAGCGAGTGGATATTTTGATTTGATTACTCCTTTTTTTGATGCTGAGTATACTTTTTCCCGAAACGGAATAGAAAGAGAAAAAATAAAAATGACCTATTACGAAGGAGGCCATATGATGTATATACACGAACCTGATTTTATAAAATTGTCGAATGATATTCGAGAATTTTTGTCGAACTGAAAATATAAAAAAAGTTCAGTAACAAACTGGAAATTGAATACCTCAGGGTTTCGCTTAAGCGAAACCCTGACTTAAGCCAGCCCCTGACTAAATGTCAAAAAGGAATCAAGGTTAACATGATTCTTTTTTTAGAAGCTTAGTTTACACCACCATATTTGCAAAAGACCGGCGCTTTAGTATTGTTTTTGATTAACTTTGAGTTGCGAAACCTGAATCCAAGATTCTATACTATTCTATATAAGTCATGATCAAAGAACAACGAAAAAGGCCAAGGATCATCACTTTTTTTCTACGTGGATCATTGATCGTATTTATTTTACTGCTCATTGTGTCGGCTTCCTTGTTGCTCTATCTGAACATTAAGAAAAACGAAATTAGTAAAGAACTCTTACAGGCGGTGAATAAAGAATTAAAAGGTGATTTTTCGGTGAGGAGTATTTCACTTGGATCCCTGTATTCTTATCCCAATCTTCAGATCTCTCTCAATGGATTAAAATTCCATGCCCCAAATGGCCCTCTCACCCATGGGGAGCTTATTTTAGAAGTTAAAACCTTGAGAATAAAGGCTGATCTGAGTGATGTTTTATCTAAAAAAATTCAAATTGACAATGTTTATATAAATGATGCACGACTTTTTATTGAGCGTGACAGTTTAAAGAATATCATCATTTCCGAAGGATTCAAACCGGTAAGTTCAGCAACACCAGCCAAGGATTCGACACGTTTATATATATTCATTAAGAATATTCTGATTGAAGACTCAGAAGTGCTTATAGTTGATAGGCCAACAAAAGTCATTTTGCCCTTTAGATTGAATCAGGTTAAAGGGACCTTTAAACTAAAAAATGATCTTATTCAAGGACAGGCAAATCTCGACCTATTGCCATTGGATTTTTACAAAACGGAAGCTTTTTTAATAGATGTACTACCTATTCAAATTACTGCAGAATATTCTGTGAATATCAAAAAGGAATTGGTTAAGGTAAAGGGGAAGGAGTTTTATATTGGTGATGAACATTACAGTTTGAATTACCATTATGACTATACGGATCGGCCATATATGGATTTCCAAATGACTTCTCTTGATACGGGAGTTGATCTCTCCACTCTTTTCTTACAAAAGGTAGATACTTTAGAAGACGATAACAGAATAAAATTCTTAGGGCAGGCCCACTTTAGAACCGATCTGTACTGGAAACCCGATTCAAAGAGCCCATTTTTTGAGGCCCTTGAAGCAAGGTTTAACTTGGAAGGAAAAAACTTAAAGATCTATGGAATTGACCTCGATGATGTTATAGAAAAATTTAAGAGAAGTCAGAAATTTAACCTGGCGGACGTGGGAGCTGTTATGTTTGCCGGCCCGGCAGGATTAGCGGTTACCAAGGGGACGGATTTCGCCAGATTGGCATTTACAAAGGCAGGTGACTCAACTGAAGTAAAACATTTTGTGTCAGATTGGAAAATGAAAAATGGTGTTTTGACCGCTGACGATCTAGCCTTGAGTACTGATAAAAACCTGATAGCTACCTCTGGCTTGTACAAGATTCAAAACGACAGTCTTGATTTTAATATTGTTATTTTGGATAAACGGGGTTGTGAACTGGTTGGACAGAGAATCTACGGTGATGCTATCAATCCTGAATACGGAAAGGTAAAATTGATCAAAACTTTGTTAGGGCCTGTCACGAATTTTTTCAGAAATGTCGGGGTCGCTAAATGTGACACCATTTATAAAGGAAAGGTTATCCATCCTGCTAACTGAGGGTTTCACTTAAGCGAAACCCTGACTTAAGTCAACCCCTCACTATATAACAAAAAGGAATCAAAGTAAACATACTTCCATTTCCATCTATTATCGTTGTTAGGTTTAAATCCCTATCCTTAGCACCTAGGTACCTTTTTCCGTTCGAAAATAAATAGTACACATTCGGACAATAATATAGTGCTTTCATCCATACTTGGTTGATTCTGATTTTAGAATAGTGTTTCTTTATATGGTTATTTCTATTTTAAATCAAAACTATATAAATTCTCAATTATGAAAGATGTATTATCATTTTTGTCTGTTTCATGTTTAATATGTTGTTTGTTGAGTTGCGAAAAAAGGAGTCCCAGTGGAGGAGAAGTCTCTACAATGGGTACAGAGATCGTTGAAACAAGTAGTTATGGCAGTTTTAATAATCAAATTGAATGGGGTGAACACCTCGTATTTATTGCTGATTGTAACGAATGTCATACCCCAAAAAAGATAACCGATAAAGGCCCTGAACTCGACATGTCATTAATGCTTTCCGGTCATCCCACCGATATGCCTGGAATCGATGTTGACCGCAAAGATCTGGAAAAAAAGGGAATTGCTGCATCTGCTGGTTCAACAGAATGGGTAGGGCCTTGGGGGATTTCTTATGCAGGGAACCTGACGCCTCACGAAACGGGAATTGGAAACTGGACAGAAGAACAATTTTTTTTAGCGCTTCGAAAGGGAAAATATAAAGGCCTGGAGGGCTCCAGAAACTTATTACCACCCATGCCATGGACAAGTTATAGACATATGACTGATGATGAGATCAAAGCGATGTTTGCTTATCTCAAGTCAATTAAACCTGTTAACAATATAGTGCCTGCTGCCGTTCCACCGATTGGTGAATAGTATGAGTCAATTTGGACAAACGGTAATATTTTTTTGATATCGCCAAGTCCATGATCATTATTGCAGTCAACTAAATAGCTGTTTTTTTACTTATTGTTCTAGTTGAATGGTATTTATGCCCATTGGATTAGAAACACATATAAGAATCTTATTTGATTAATTCTTTAATTTACATACGATATAAAGCACAAATTTAGCATCGAAAGCGCTGAAGCCCTGACTTAATTGAGGGGGTAACTTAAGTCAGGGTTTCGCTTAAGTCAACCCCTCACTATATAACAAAAAGGAACCAAAGTAAACATACTTCCATTTTCACCCGTTATCATTGTTAGGTCTCAATCGCTTAGGGACGTTTTTGCTTTCGAAAATTAAAATGACACCTACGGACATTAATAACATACTTTCGTCCATACTTGGTTGATTCTGAATTTAGAAAGGTGTTTATTTATAGAATCATTAACCAAAAACTTTATTAATATGAAAAGATTAACACTAGCCATGATGATGGTATTCACCATCATTACTTATTCACAAAAAAAGAAAAACGGAACAATTTACTCAGAGCATCCTGCCATAAATGTCGTTGAAGACTTTCAAAAGGCCTTTATTTCAGGAGACGCTGATAAGGTTATGAGTTACCTGTCCGATGACTACAAATGGTGGAATGGGACTAATTCCAATAAAGATGCTAAGCCCGGTACTAAGGAGGGAGCCGGAAAAAACACTACCTGGTGGAAAGAGAATATTGCTTATTTAAGCCTGGAACGTTCGGGACAGGCCTATCCTGATGCCATCGAATATAAGGATGAGGAACAGAAAGACGTGATTTGGGTACAAACCTGGGATCATTTAAAAGGGGTGCACAATGAAACCGGTGTAAAGATAGATATGCCAGTACATCGACTATATGTTGTAAATGCTGATAATAAGATTCAAACGGTAATTGATTACAGTGATCGCACTGTTTGGGACGAGTTGGGAGATAGTTTTGTGGCTCGTGAAAATGGTACGATTTACAACCACCACGATTATATCAATCATGTAAGAAGAATGATGGTCGCCCTGGAAAATCACGATATGGAAAAATACCATAGCTATTATGATGAAAAAGCTTCATTCAGAAACATTCACATGCCTGCAGGTTCTGAAGCCTTGACTTTTGAAGAGGATAAAAAGGGGATGAAGGAAATGATGGAGAATTTTGAAATTACCGGCGTAGATGTGCAGGGTTATCCCGATTATTTGAATTATGGCCTTGATGATGCCAAAGTTGTTCAATCCTGGTGGAAACTGCGAATGACAAGAAAATCGGACGATAAAAAGATTGTTATGCCAATTTTACTGATTCACAATTTTAATGATGAAGGGAAAATTACCGGAGAAAACGCTTATTATAGTCAGGCCCTTATGACAGGTAAATAGAATACTTTAAACTAAATTTCTAAAATTAATAAAAACCAAGATCATGAAAAAAGGAGCTATAAAAGTATCAGTATTATATCCCTCGGGAGAAGGAAAACATTTTGATATAGATTATTATGCCAATAAACATGTACCCATTGTTGCCGGGTTGCTTGGAGATGCCATTATTGGAGCGACGGTTGAAAAAGGGCTTGGAGGAGCTGCTCCCGGAGAGCATGCCCCATTTGAGGCCATGGGTAATCTGTATTTTGAATCCATGGAATCATTTCAGAATTCCTTTGGACCAAACTCACCTGAAATAATGGCTGATTTACCAAATTTTACAAATATTGAACCTCAGCTTCAAATTAGTGAAGTAGTTATTTAATAAAAGTCCTCAGGTTTTATGTAAAAATAAAACCTGAGGACTATATTTTACAAAGAATATCAAAGTTGAGAGAAAACAGTGAGATGGATTCATTTAACCTGTGTCTTTTTCAGGTTCAATAAGTACAGTTGAAATACCATCTGGAGAAACTATGGCAGACTAGAAGTCTTTAGTACTTATTTAAAGCTAATCTTCTTCATCTTTTTCATCTTCTTCTTCATCATCGATATCATCATCCAAGTCACTATTGGCCGAAAGGATTTCATCATCTTCGTCTTTCATAGACTCACTTTCACCTTCATCATCATCATCATTATTGACATCAAATTTTTCCATAGTATCGGCAAGCCTCTTACTGATCTTTACCAGATAGATGGTATCGTCGGTTTTAACTTCCACAGCTTCTATCAATTCATAGCTGACATTTCTAAAAGTAATGATATCACTATCATCATATCCGTTAGGAAATTTAGCCACCAACATTTCCAACAGCTCCTGATTTAGTTTCTTAAAATCTACAATTACTCTTTTCACGACTATAGTGTAAATACTTTTAATTAGTATCGATAATTACAAAACTAAAATAAACTATTTTTTCAAAAAAACAAGTTAATTTTTGTTAATAGAATTTTTTAAAAACAGGTTTAAATCACTGATATACAATTAATTATTTAAACTGAAATAAAATAGAAGCATTAGCTTGTGCCTTCGTTGAGCCTGAAAAATGTCGCCTTAGAGAGATTATAGTTATATTTATTCGAAGAAAGATCAGTCATGTCTATTGAAAAAGTATCCTTAAAAAATTTGCTGCCTTATGATGGAGAGGTCTTCTACATGAATGATTTTTTAAATAGAGAAAGGTCAGCAATATTATTTCATGGCCTTGACAATAGTATTTTATGGAAGCCTCTTATTAATGAAAGGAGTCGCTCAAAAATACTGGCTGCACCAATTACCAAAAACAAAGAAAATAATTGGCCCTCGTATCAATCTTACGTTTAGGAGTATAATTGACAACAAGGAGCAGTTATAAATTTGAATTTGCCTTAAACTGCATTATATTTGATAGTCTTAAATATATATCGATGAATTCCAAAAGCCTTGAATACCCTACTTTCAGTTTAAAAGATAAAGTAGCTCTGGTTACAGGAGCGGCAAGAGGTCTTGGTAAAGCCTGTGCCTTGGCTCTTGCGCATGCAGGTGCCGATATCGCACTAGGTCTTAGAGAAGTAAATTCTGCACAAGATCTTGAAAAAGAGATCAGGGCCATGGGTAGGAATGTGATCAGGGTGCAAATGGATGTTGCAGATGTACAGGAGATCCAAAATGCAGTAGAACAGGTCATACAAAACTTTAGTAAGATCGATATTCTGGTCAACAATGTGGGTGTGGCACCTGCGAATCCGGCTGAGAAGGTTACTGAAGCAGATTATGATTTGACCATGAACCTCAACGTAAAGGCAATGTTTTTTGCTTCGCAGGCCGTTGCAAAACATATGATTGAGCAAGGAGGAGGCCGGATTGTCAATATGAGTTCACAAGCCGGATCAGTTGCCCTTGACGACGAATCTGTTTATTGCATGAGCAAGGCTGCCGTAAACCATATGACCAAGAATCTGGCATCTGAATGGGCCAAGTATGATATTCAGGTCAATGCAGTGGCTCCAACATTTATAGAAACACCAGGTACTGAACCCTGGTTGAAGGACCCTGAATTCAGACAAAGTGTTTTGGATAGAATTCCACTAGGCAGAATAGGTAAACCAATGGAAGTAGCAGGTGTGGTAGTTTTTTTGACCTCAGCTGCGGCCTCCTTGATTACCGGCGAAATTATCACTGTTGATGGAGGCTGGACACTAAAATAATCTTAATGATGATTCATTTTAAAGAGGTAAAAAGCGACAGCGACCTGGAACAAATAGAAAGCATGGCAAACACCATCTGGCATGAACATTATACCCCCATTATTGGCACAAAACAAGTTAAATATATGCTTGACAAGTTTCAATCTGTGGGTACCATGCGAGACCAGATCGATAAAGGATATCAATATTTTCTCATCAACCTCGATGAGAAGTCAATGGGTTATTTATCATTTGAAAAGCGCAATAAAACCTTGTTTTTAAGCAAAATTTATCTCTTAAAAGAGGCTAGAGGAAAAGGAATAGGTAAGAAAGCCATGTGTTTTGTTGAAAAGGCGGCAGAAGGTCTTGGTTGTGAAAAGCTATCCCTGACGGTCAATAGATTCAACCGAAATTCTATAAGGGCTTATGAAAGTGGTGGTTTTGAAAAGAAAGGAGCTTTGGTGCAAGACATTGGTGACGGATTTGTTATGGATGATTATTTGATGGAAAAAACTGTCTGAATCACTGAGAATAGGATTCGATTCTTTTTTAATACAGGTTTAGTTTTCATATATTTATACTTTACAGATGGCCCATTCCAAATCTATGAAACACATTTTCAATTTTGCTTTACTTTTCGTTTTTTCGATCCTCTGTTCGATCTCCAGCTTTGCACAGTTGAGCCTTGATTCATGCCAGGCTAAGGCAAGAAGAAACTACCCTTTGATTCAGCAATATGGCCTTATAGATCAAACAACAGAATTCACTTTATCAAACGCCAATAAAGCTTTTCTTCCACAATTGAGTTTTAATATTATTGGAGGTATTGTTGACGGTTTTCCCAGTTTTGAAACCCCAGGTGCCACACAAGGCTCAAATTCAGATTTTCAGTTGATCAGTGTAGTTCAACTCAATCAGGCTATATGGGACGGAGGTGCAACCAAGGCAAGTAAGGAGTTGGCCAAAGCAAATGCTGAGATTGAAAAAGCAGATGTTGACGTCGCCTTGTACCAGATTAGAGAGCGGGTTAATAACCTGTATTTTGGAATCCTTCTCATCGAGGCACAACTTGAGCAGAATAGCATCTATTTTGAGAATCTTGAGAGAAATGCTAAAAGAATTCAAATCGCCGTTGAAAATGGAACCGCCTACAAATCGGATCTCGATGAAATTAAGGTGGAACTGCTGAATGCTGAAGAAAGGACTACAGAATTAGTGTACAATAAAGCAGCCTATAACAAAGTGCTATCGGCTATGATAGGTGAGCGCATACCTCTTGATCTTTCTCTTAAAGAACCTGAGATGGAATTACTCGACTTAGATGCTGCCATTGGTCGCCCTGAACTGTCTTTGTTTGCGAATCAAAAGGCGCTGATCGACGCCAGGTCGCAATTGAACAAATCGACTCTGTATCCAAAAATTGGTGTTTTGGGATTTGGAACATTTTTAAATCCGGGAATTCAATTTGGTACTTCTGATATTGATCGAATTTTGGTAGCGGGCCTTAATGTATCCTGGAATATTTCAGGCCTTTATCGCAATGGGAATAATAAAAAACTTGATGAACTGGGCTTGAAACGAATTCATAACCAGGAGGAAACCTTTGTGTTCAATACAAACCTGCAATTGAACCAGACGCAAGTAGAATTACAAAAATATCAGGAGCTTATTCAGAAAACCAAGGAAGTTGTTTTGATCAAAGAACGGATCAAGAAGGCCTATGAAGTGAAATATGAAAATGGAGTGACTACGATGACTCAGCTTCTTGATAAAACGAATGAAGAAAACCTTGCCAAACAGAAATTGATAATGCAGGAGATTCTATACTTGCAGAAACAATATCAGTATAAATATAAATCGGGAAATTAATCCTTTAATGCACAGAAATGAGAAAATCATATTTATTGATCTTTTGCTGCACGACCCTACTGTTGTCATGCAAAAATAGTGATAATGCTAAGGATGCAACAGGCGTTTTTGAAGCCACCGAAATTATCGTATCAGCAGAGGCGACGGGAAAACTATTGGAGTTTAAAGTTCAGGAAGGGCAGCTGTTAAAGAAGGAAATGGTACTGGGTCAAATTGACACGATCCAGCTCTCTTTAAAAAAAATGCAATTCAAGGCAAATCAATTGTCATTAGAAGCTGGAAAACCTGATGTTTCTTCACAGATAAATGCGACAGAAAGGGAGTTGGAAAACCTTGAGTTTGAGAAAAAAAGAACACAAAAATTATTTGAAGGAGATGTTGCGACACAAAAACAACTTGATGATATTCAGGCCCAGATTGATGTGCTCACAGCGAGATTGAAAGCCCGGAAAAAAAGTCTTAATTCCAGTTCCGATGCAATAGATGCTCAATTTCAAGCTGTTGAAGTACAGTTGGATCAGTTAAGTGACCAAATAGCACGATGTACAGTTAAAAGCCCTATAGATGGTACAGTTCTGGTGAAATATACGGAGCCTGGAGAATTTGTAACTACGGGTAAGCCCTTGTTCAAGGTTGCTAATATGGAACTAATGATTCTTAAGGCTTATGTAACGGCAGAACAGCTTAAAGATATTCAAATCGGTCAACGGGTGAAAGTACCCGCCGAATATGGAGCTGATGCCTCCAGGGAATATGAGGGTGAGATCACCTGGGTCTCTGACAAGTCAGAATTTACACCCAAAACAATTCAAACTCAGGATCAAAGGGCCAACCTTGTATATGCGGTTAAGGTAGCTGTCAAAAATGATGGCTACCTGAAGATCGGAATGTATGGGGGACTAAAATGGACAGCTGAATGAAAGTTGTTTCAGTTAAGAATATCACGAAAAAATATGGACAGGTTGAGGCCTTAAAAGATATCAGCTTTGAGGTGGATAAGGGAGAAATCTTTGGTATCATTGGCCCTGATGGTGCCGGTAAAACATCACTTTTTCGCATCCTCACCACCTTAATTCTGGCCAATTCTGGCACTGCTGTTGTCGATGGGAGTGATGTGGTTAAAGATTACAAACAGATCAGGAGAAAAGTAGGATATATGCCTGGTAGGTTTTCGCTGTATCAGGACTTGACTGTAGAAGAGAATTTGAAGATATTTGCCACTCTGTTTGGTACCAGTATTGAAGAGAATTACCACTTGGTGGAAGCCATTTACAGTCAGATAGAGCCTTTTAAAAAAAGAAAGGCAGGAGCCTTGTCAGGAGGTATGAAACAAAAGCTCGCACTCAGTTGCGCCTTAATTCATGAGCCGGTCGTTCTATTCTTAGACGAACCAACTACGGGTGTTGATCCTGTATCCAGAAAAGAATTATGGGATGTATTAAAGGAACTAAAAAATCAAGGGGTAACGATTTTGGTTTCCACACCTTACATGGATGAAGCGAATATGTGTGATCGAATCGCTTTGATCCAGGATGGCTCTTTTATGAAAATCGACACCCCACAACAGATCATAGATGATTATGACAAGATGCTGTGGTCGGTTAAAAGTAAAGAGATGTATAGGTTGTTAAAAGATCTAAGAGGCCATCAGTATATCCTTTCTTCCCATGCTTTTGGAGATGCACATCATATTACACTTAATCAAAGTGCTTTGGATCATGGTACATCTTTTAGCGAAGATGATCTCAGGGAATTCCTCGAGCAACAAAATCATACTGAGATAGAGATTTCTCCAATAAAGGCTGGTATAGAAGATTGTTTTATGCAAATGATATCCTGATATGAAAGTAATAGAGACCAAAAACCTTACGAAAATGTTTGGCAGTTTTACAGCTGTTGACAAGATCACTTTTGAGGTGGGAAAGGGTGAGATATTTGGTTTTTTAGGTGCCAACGGAGCAGGTAAGACAACGGCGATGAGGATGTTGTGTGGTTTGATCTATCCTACTAGCGGATCTGGAAAGGTGGCTGGATTTGATATACAAACAGAATCCGAACAGATCAAAAAAAATATTGGATATATGAGTCAGAAATTCGCCCTTTATGATGATTTGAAAGTATGGGAGAATCTTAGATTGTATGCCGGTATCTATGGAATGAAGGAGGCTGAGATCAATAAAAATATTCAGGTTCTTCTTGAAGGTTTGGGTTTTGAAAAGGAAAGAAATACCATGGTGAGCTCACTGCCTTTGGGTTGGAAACAAAAGCTGGCTTTTTCTGCTGCCATTTTTCACCGTCCCAGAATTGTATTTCTCGATGAGCCTACAGGTGGAGTCGATCCAATAGCCAGAAGGCAGTTTTGGGAGATGATCTATGAGGCGGCAGCTTCTGGCATTACTGTATTTGTGACTACACATTATATGGATGAAGCTGAATATTGCGATAGGGTATCGATCATGGTTGATGGCAGGATAGAAGCACTTGATACCCCAAGAAATTTAAAATCTCAGTTCCAGGCTGATAATATGGATGATGTATTTACAAAACTGGCAAGAAAGAAAAAGAACCAATAACAATAATGATGAAGCAGTTCCTTGTGTTTACACAAAAAGAGTTCTACCATATCTTCAGGGATAGATGGACTTCCATTGTGTTATTGTTATTACCCGTTTTGATGATGCTCTTATTTGGATATGGTATCACAACCGAGATCAAGAACACAAGATTTGCTGTATTTGATCCATCCAAAGATGCAGGTACCAGAGAGATCATCAATAAACTTCAAAACAGTGAGTATTTTACTTTAGAGGAAAATTTGTCAGATCCTAATCGTATAGAAAGTATATTTAAGCAGGGTAAGACAGGATTTGTAGTGGTATTCGGCGAGAAGTTTTACCAAAATCTGCTACATACAGGTGAGGCGCAAATATTATTAGTGGCCGATGGTACCGACCCAAATACAGCTGCCACCCTTACCAATTACGCTTCGGGAATTGTCAGTGAATACCTGCTTGAATTAAATGGCGAAAGAGAGATTCCATATCAGATCCATACAGAGGTCAATCTTTTGTACAATCCTACTTTGAAGGGTTCTTACAGCACAGTACCAGGGGTAATGGGGATGATCCTGATGTTGATCTGTGCGATGATGAGTTCCGTTTCTATTGCCAGAGAAAAGGAAACGGGAACTATGGAAGTAATTCTTGTTTCACCAATGCCTCCTGTTTTAATCATTTTAGCGAAGGTGGTTCCGTATTTTGTGATTTCTATGATCAATTTTGCTACGGTACTTTGTTTAGCTGTATTTGTTCTAGAAGTTCCTATTATGGGAAGTCTCTGGTTACTGATCCTGGTTTCGGTCATTTTTATTTTTGTTTCCCTGGCCCTTGGATTGTTGATTTCTTCCCTTGTTGATACCCAAATTGCAGCCTTGTTATTTTCGGTTATGGGCTTGATTTTTCCTGTGATCATGCTATCGGGTTTGATGTTTCCCATTGAGAATATGCCGTTGATTCTTCAGGGAATTGCCCAAATAATTCCTGCCAAATGGTATATTTCCGCCACGCGAAATATCATGATCAAAGGAGTTGGAATCGCATCAATCGCAAAAGAACTATTGGTTTTGAGTACCATGGCGGTATTTTTAATCGGCCTGAGTTTAAAAAAATTTAAAATCAGATTGGAATAATGATGTTAAGATATTTAATAGAAAAGGAGTTTAAACAAATACGAAGGAATGGTTTTATTCCTCGTATGATCATAGGTCTTCCGATAGTGGCCTTGATCATTTATCCTTTTGCCGCAAATTTCGAAGTGAAAAATATCGCCTTAAGTGTTGTGGATCATGATAAAAGCAGTTATTCCCAGAAACTGATTCAAAAAGTACAGGCATCGGGTTATTTTAAAATTACGGATGTTTCTTATAGTTATGAAGATGCTCTTGAAAGTGTCGAACTTGATGAGTCTGATGTGATTCTTGAGATTCCTGCAAATTTTCAGCGGACATTTATCAGAGAAAAGAAAGCTGATCTTATGATCTCAGCCAATGCCGTTAATGGAAATAAAGGAGGCCTGGGAAGTACGTATCTCAAAGGGGTCATAAATGATTTTAATTCGGAAATCAGAACTGAATTGACAGCTAAAAGAACAGGGAAAGGGGGTCCGGGCCTCGAGATTGTGCCCTTGTACAGATACAATCCTACTTTGAAATATGAAGTCTATATGGTACCAGCACTTATGGTGATGATACTCGCCATGATCTGTGGATTTTTACCCGCCTTGAACATTGTAGGTGAGAAGGAGAGCGGCACAATAGAACAGATCAATGTAACCCCTATTAAAAAGTCGGTTTTTATTTTATCCAAATTGATTCCCTATTGGATCATTGGCTATTTTGTACTTACGATCGGTATGTTGATCGCCATGTTTTTTTGGAAATTGATACCTCAAGGGAGTGTGCTTACTATTTATTTTTTTGCCACTCTCTTTATTGTTTCTTTTTCGGGTTTTGGTTTGGTGATTTCTAACTATGCCCTAACCATTCAGCAGGCCATGTTTATGATGTTCTTTTTTGTGCTGACATTTATTTTTCTAAGTGGCTTGTACACCCCGGTTGAAAATATGCCTTTATGGGCACAGAGAATAAGTGATTTCAGCCCATTGAAATATATCATCCAGGTATTGAGGATGGTGTACTTGAAAGGAAGTAGTATCACTGATTTAAAAGGGCAATTCTTCGCACTGATTTCATTTGCCATATTTTTCTATACCTGGGCCATTTTAAGTTATCGAAAAAGAGATTAATATGTGCCATTCAAATTGCTTATTAGTAAGTTTTGAGTAATAATCCATTGTACTACATTTTGTGATGAATTAAACTTTTTTATTTGGTCAGATCTGGCTTTTGTCGTTATTTTGTGTTAAAATAACACAATAGTGAAAGAATGAAAAAGATTGCAATTAAAATTTTAAAGGTTTTAGGGGTTATTTTACTGTTAGTCGTTTTGCTGGCTGGAGGCATATATTATAAAAGTGTGAATTACACTATCCATGATTTGAAAGCCGATAAAGCGCTTTTGCCAGAGCCGTCCACTGAAGAGGAATATGCAACATTGGCCATTGACTTGGTGTCGCAAATGACACTTGAGGAAAAGATAGATCAAATGTATGGCGAGAAGATGTATAAAGCCCCGAAACTAGGGATTGGGTTTTTACTATTGAATAGATTCCCCCATGTATATGTGGGTGGAAATGAAAGATTACATATCCCTCCATGGGTGTTGTCAGACGGTCCGCGAGGTGCCAGGGTAATGGACCATGAAGTGGCAGGTGTAACCACTTTTCCGGTAGCCATGGCCAGAGGAGCGAGTTGGGATGTAGATTTGGAAGAAAGGGTCAATAAGGCTATTGCCATAGAGATGAGAGCTAATAAAACAAATTATGCAGCTGCACCTTGTATCAATTTATTGCGTCATCCTGCCTGGGGCAGGGCTCAGGAAACCTATGGTGAAGATCCTTGGCTATTGGGAGAATTTGGTGTGGCAGCAGTAAAAGGTATAGAAAGTCAGCAAATGATGGCTTGCCCAAAACACTTTGCACTGAACAGTCTGGATAATTCGAGATATGTTATTGATGTTGTATTGGATGAAAGAACTTTAAGAGAAGTGTATTTACCTCATTTTAAGAAAACGATACAGGTTGGAAAGCCGGCATCTATAATGAGTGCCTATAATAAGGTGAGGGGTGAATATGCTGCTAATAATAAATATTTGCTTAATGATATTTTAAGAGAGGATTGGGGTTTTGAAGGTTTTGTTTCCTCTGATTGGTATGATGGCACCTATGACGGCATTGAAAGTGTTAAGGCAGGACTTGACGTAGAAATGCCCTACCAGCAGGTATATTCATATAAGACGCTGAAAAAAGGAATAGAAAAAGGAGAGATCAGTGAAGCCGATATTGACAAAATCGTCATTCGAACTTTGAAAACAAGGCTCAAATATGCGTTTGCATATGATCAGGAAAAATACCCAATTGATGTGATCGCCAGTGATAGTCATGTAGCATTAGCCAAGGAGACAGCTGAAAAAAGTATGGTATTGATTAAGAATGAAGGTGTACTACCTATAGACCAAAGTAAGGCGAAAAAAGTATTGGTATTGGGAAAGATTTCCAATATGGAAAACACCGGAGATCATGCCAGTAGTAGTACAACCTCTCTGAATATTGTTAGCCCTTACGAAGGGATTAAGGAATTTAATGCGGGCTTAGGTAATGAAGTGGAATTGTACGACGGAACTGATGCAAACATAGCCGCTAAAAAGGCTCAGGAAGCCGATCAGGTGATTATCGTTGTTGGCTACACTTTTGAAGAAGAGGGAGAATATATAAATTTACAAGGTGACATAGAAAAGTCTGCGGAAGCTGGAAAATTAATAGGTAAAAAAGGAATGGGAGGTGACAGAGAGAATTTGAATTTGTTACCTGAAGATGAGACGCTAATTCTAAAAGTTGCGAAAAGCAACAACAATGTAATCGTAGTCTATGTAGGTGGTAGTGCTATCAATATGAACTCCTGGGAAGCAGAAGTATCGGGGATTCTATTTGCCTGGTACAATGGAATGGAAGGCGGAACAGCCCTTGCCAATGTGCTCTATGGAGAAGTGAATCCAAGTGGTAAATTACCATTTTCCATTGCAAGAAACGATAAGGATTATCCTTATTTTAATCCGTATACCTTAAAAATAGAATATGGGTACTACCACGGCTATACGTTGTTTGATAAGAAAAATATTGAAGTAGCCTATCCTTTTGGATATGGTTTGAGTTATACGAATTATGACTATTCTAATTTGGTTATTAAGGAACAGAATTTGACAAAAGAAGGTAATCTTTTAGCAAGTATAGATGTAACGAATGACGGAGCTATGGCCGGAGAGGAGATTATTCAACTGTATGTTGGCTTTAAGAATTCAAGCATAGACCGACCTGTAAAACTTTTGAGGGGGTTTGATAAGATATTTCTCGAACCGGGAGAAACAAAAACAGTTGAATTTAAAGTAGCCATTGCAGATATAGCCTGGTATGATCCTGAAGCAAAAGAATGGAAAATTGAAGAGATGGAATATGAATTATATGTAGGGCCTAGTTCGGAAATGAGTAATTTAATTACAGATTCCTTTCACGTGAAATAGTGATAACATTTTATAAATCTGCAATAAATACTGACATTAGATCAGGAATTAAAACCAAATCCTTTCTCCAAAAGTTTTTCATATTTTTCTGTATCAAAAGAATATAAATAAGGGGCTTTATGCGCGCCTCCAAGCAAATGTTTTTCATGTCGAATGAAAATATCCAATTTGAGCATTTTTCTTTGGAAGTTTCCTCTGTCCAGTTTTTTTTCAAGAATTGATTCATACAGGGATTGCAATTCCTTCATGGTAAATTTTTTGGGCAGTAAAGTGATACCTACAGGCAGGTAATTGATCTGATTTCTGATATAGGAGATGGCTTCTTCCACGATTTCATGATGATCATATATTAGCGAGGGTAACTCTTCCAAAGAGTACCATGCGATAGATTCACTGGCAAAATCAGGCTTGGGATCACATTTCTCCATATCGACCAATGACACATACCCGGTGCTGATGAACCGCTGTTCTAGCCACGTATTGATATGCTTCGGTATTTCGATGGAAGATAGATTATTCTTTACTGTTAGATTGTCTCTTCTGTTTATGTTTCCAAAGGTCTTGAATTGTTCCAGAAAGGGAACCTGTATTCCTGTTCTTAATTTGAGAACGTGTACGGCGGCTTTATCCAGATCTTCTGTTTTAAGCACGAATCCACCTGGGAGTGCCCAGAGGCCTGGGTCCTTCCATTTTAATATAAGGATCTTCAACCCTTCCTTATCAAACCCGATAATAACGCAATCTACTGACTGACCCGGCATGAGTTTGTCAATATCTCCAAGCATTTCGATGATTGTCTCTTTTTTACTCATGCGCAAATATAGTAAAAATTAATTGTGTCATTTGCACACAATAAATATTTTTCATATCTTTGTGTCATTAAAACACAATAATAGATGAAAAAATTTTTAAAGATTGGTGGGATCGTATTTGGAGTACTTCTCGTTCTATTGGTTCTAACCGGATTTATTGGTTATGGCCGAATGTCTAGCAAGGCAAAAGAAAATTATGCAAAACTTGGAGAAAAGGCACCTGAATTGGATCTTGAAGGCTACAAATTCAGAGATCTAAACAAGAATGGAAAGCTCGATGCTTATGAAGATTCAAGATTGTCAATTGAAGACCGTGTGAATGATCTGGTTTCTCAAATGACCCTGGAGGAAAAAGCAGGAACAATGTATATCACCATGATTGGAATGACACCTGAAGGTGATCCAATTGACAAGCCATTTTTATCGTCGAACCCGATAGATATTATGATGGCCACTTTGATGCCTTCAAGTTCGGAGATGCTTGTTAACAGAAAAATGAACAGTTTCAACATTATGCATGCATATGAAGCTAATATCCTGGCCCGATATAGCAATAATGTGCAGCTCATTGGAGAAAGAACAAGATTAGGGATCCCGATTACCATTGCCACCGACCCAAGGCATAGTGCTGATCATAACCCGGGAGCTTCTTTGATTACGCCGGCCTTTTCCGAATGGCCATCATCTCTTGGACTGGCCGCCACTAGAGACACCTTATTGGTCCGTGAATTTGGGAATATTGCCAGGCAAGAATATTTGGCATCAGGAATCAGATTGGCCCTGCATCCAATGGCCGATTTGGCTACTGAACCAAGATGGGGAAGATCTAACGGAACCTTTGGTGAAGATGCAGAGTTATCGGCTATGATGACCAAGGCCTATGTATTAGGTTTTCAAGGAGATTCTCTCGGATCTGAAAGTGTGGCCTGTATGACCAAACATTTTTCAGGAGGTGGCCCTCAGGAAAATGGAGAAGACGCGCACTTTCCCTATGGAAAAAATCAGGTCTATCCGGGAAACAATTTTGATTACCATCTGATTCCCTTTGAAAAGGGAGCTTTTCCTGCAAAAACTGCACAGATCATGCCTTATTACGGCATTCCTGTGGATCAAACAGATGAAAATGTAGGATTCGCTTTTAATAAAACAATCATTACAACGATGCTGCGTGAAAAATATGGTTTTGATGGTGTGATTTGCACTGATTGGAATATTATTAATGGTTCTAAGGTTGGAGATGCCCGTGCATGGGGAGTAGAAGATCTTAGCCCCCTTGAACGAACAAAAAAAGTCATCGAAGCCGGATGTGATCAATTCGGAGGTGAGTTTAGCCCTGACTTAATCATTGAACTGGTTACATCCGGTCAATTGACTGAGACAAGAATAGATGAATCGGTTAAACGAATCATGAGAGATAAATTCAGGTTGGGTCTTTTTGATGATCCCTACGTAAACGAGAATGAGGCAAATAAAATTGCCGGGAAAGCAGCCTTTAGAGAAATGGGTAAAATTGCTCAGGCAAAAGCAGCTGTTTTGTTAAAGAATGATGATTTACTTCCTCTGAAAAAAGGAACTAAAATCTATGCAGAGGGAATGATCAATGATGAAGTGTTAAATACTTATGGAGAGTTGGTTTCTAACCCTAAGGATGCCGATGTGATTGTCACAAGAATCAGAGCACCTTTTGATCCAAGAGATGATCATTTTCTTGAAAGCTTCTTCCATCAGGGTAGGTTATACTATAATGAGGAGGAGAAAAAGGAGGTTTTAGACCTGATATCAAAAAAGCCATCCATTGTAGTGGTCAATCTTGATCGTGCCGCTATCTTAACTGAAATTTCAGACGCAAGCGGAGCTTTATTGGTCGATTTTGGGCTTTCTGATGCGGTTTTAAATGAATTGCTATTTGGAGTTAAAAGCCCTGAAGGAAAACTACCAATTGAACTACCTTCTTCATGGGAAGCGGTTGAGAATCAAATGGAGGATGTTCCTTATGATTCGAAGGATCCTTTATATGAATTCGGATATGGACTTACTTATGAATCGGAACTTGTCAGTATGAAATAAATTAGATTAGAAATTTAGATTAGAGTGAAAAGATACAGGAAGCTAAATGCAACCTGTATTTTTTTTGATCAATACTTAGTTTATTCTAATGAATTCAAGTAATTTCACGGCATAAAAAAATGCTCTAAACCCAAATTTTACGACATGAAAAGATTTTTTACCTTCCTTATTGTTGCCTTGATATTTTCAAGTCAATTGGCTTGGTCACAGCATCAAATTATTCCAGCACCTGTTTCATATGAGGCATCTGAAGGCAGTTTAATTATTGACCAAAGTCTTGAAATTACATTGTTAACTGAGAGCGAAGATCTTAAAAAACAGGTGGAATTTTTAAGAACCGATTTGGGAAAAATTGGCATCACATTGTCATCAACGAAAGGAGATAGCTCAACTGTTAAGACCTTGAGAATAGGATTTCATGAGACTGCCTTAGATACTTTGGGAAGTGAAGGCTATCAATTGGTAGTGGAAGAAGATGGAATATTGTTGATGGCCAATACCAAAGCAGGAACATTTAATGGGATTCAAACCTTGAAACAACTGTTTCCTCTCGAAAGAATTAGTTCAGCTGAAGGTGAGCCTTTACCTATAGAGATTAAAACGTGCATCATTCAAGATTATCCCCGATTTGGATGGAGAGGTCTGATGCTGGATGTAAGCAGACACTTTTTTACTGTGGAAGAAGTCAAGTCCTATCTGGATGAAATGGCGGCCTATAAAATGAATGTTTTTCATTGGCATTTGACCGATGACCAAGGCTGGAGAATTGAGATCAAAACCTTCCCAAAATTGACCGAAGTAGGAGCATGGAGGGTGGAAAGATATGGGAGTTTTAAATCGGGAAGAGCCCAACCTAAGAAATCAGAAAAAACTACCTATGGCGGATTTTATACGCAAGAACAAATCAAGGAGGTTGTGGCCTATGCTGCAGATAGAAATATTACAATAGTCCCTGAAATAGATGTTCCGGGGCACAGTATGGCATTGTTGGCTGCCTATCCACAATATTCAACCAAGAAAGAATTTACACAAGTAAATCCAGGGGCTAAGTTTGTGGATTGGAATGACGATGGGACGTTTAAAATGCTTATTGAGAATACACTTAATCCTGCCGATCCTGCAGTTTATGCTTTTTTAGACATGATTTTTGACGAAATTGTTGCGCTGTTTCCAGGTGACTATATCCATATGGGAGGTGACGAGAGCTATCATGGCTACTGGGAAGAGGATGCAAAAGTTCAGGACTTTATGGCCAAAAACGGTATCGAAAATGGTATGGGGTTGCAAAGTTATTTTGTGAAGCGTGTTGAAAAAATTATCAGTAGCAAGGGTAAGAAAATGATAGGCTGGGATGAAATCCTATATGGGGGTCTGGTTGACGGGGCAGCAGTGATGAGCTGGAGAGGAATGAAGGGAGGAATTGAAGCTGTTGGTCTTGGTCATAAGGTGGTAATGACGCCTGATGATTTTACGTATCTTGACTTCACTCAAGGTGATTATAGTGTTGAAAACAAAATTTATAAAGATTTATCCCTTCGAAAAGCGTATAGTTTTGATCCGGTTCCTGATTTTGTGTTGGATCCCGAGTTGATTTTAGGAGGCCAGGGAAATCTTTGGACTGAAGAAATTCCAAATCTATCTTTTGCTTTTTATATGACTTATCCAAGGGCTATGGCTTTATCAGAGTCTCTATGGAGCGCTAAGGATACTAAAAACTGGGAGGATTTTTTAAGAAGAACCGAGTCGCATTTTGTAAGATTTGACGAGAAAGGCATTAATATTGCCAAAACGATTTATGAACCAGAAGTAAAGGTGTATAAAGAAGGCAGGAAGCTTATGTGCAAATTGAGTACCCCATTCTCAGACATTGAGATGTTTTACACGATTGACAATACCTATCCAGTTACTTTCGGCAAAAAATATGAAGGCCCGTTTGAACTCCCTGCAGGGGAATATAGCTTAAGGGTTCAGTCTTTTAGAAATGGTCAAGCCATAGAAAGATTATTGCGTATAACTCGCAAAGATCTTGAAGCACGAGTTAAATAATACCTCTCACCCCCTCGGAGGTGAGGGGGTGAGAGCTGAGGGCTTCACTTCCGAAGCCCTCAGCTCCGAACCCCTCGCAAGCGAGCGCCTCAAGAACCAACGATTTTCTTCATAAAGTTTTTACC
>CAZQRD010000041.1:0-3218 GCA_964595535.1 uncultured Flavobacteriaceae bacterium
CTTGTCTTTAACAAAGTGATTAGTCAAAGCACTAATACAATTACCTTAGATTTATCCAATTTATCTAGAGGCATCTATCTTACTAAGATTGCTACTTTCAAGGACAACAGAATTCATTATCAAAAAATTATTAAAAAATAATACTACTTAGTAATGATGCATTGATTTAATGATGTAATGATACAATGATGTATTGATTTATTGATGTAATGATAAAGTGCTGATCTGTTATACAGGTCAATATTTTCGCGTACTTTTGCCGGATGAAAATCAGGAATCCTTCCCAGTTCGAATTCATTGCCCTGATGGCTTCTTTGATGTCAATTGTCGCCTTGGCTATTGACGCTTTGTTACCTGCATTGGATTATATTGGTTTTTCAATTGGCACAACGAAATCCAGTGACACCCAATTATTGATCACGATGATCTTTCTTGGTCTTGGGATTGGACCCCTATTATTCGGGCCTATTTCTGATAGTCTTGGTAGAAAGCCTATTGTTTATATGGGTTTTGCTGTTTTTATCGTAGCCAGTTTAATCTGTATTTACTCCGAGAGTCTTTACTGGATGGTGATTGGTCGTATCCTGCAAGGGGTAGGATTATCAGCGCCCAGAACCATTAGTATCGCTATGGTAAGAGATAGTTACAGCGGTGATTATATGGCGCGAATCATGTCATTTATTACCGTGGTATTCATCATGGTACCCATTGTGGCACCCGCTATGGGGAAATTTGTGTTGGATCATTATAATTGGCAAGCCATATTTTATATACAATTGATATTCACTGTTTTGGTTTCCTTTTGGTTTTGGAAAAGACAGCCCGAAACCCTGCCCGAAAAAAAACGAGTCAAATTTACAAGACATATTTTCCCTAACGGTTTAAAGGAGCTGTTCAAACATAAAAAAACCATTGGATATACGCTTGTTTCAGGCTTTGTTGCCGGATCTTTTATGGTTTATCTGAGTGCCTCTCAACAAATATTTCACTCTCAATACGGCCTTAAAGAAGAGTTTCCATTTATTTTTGCGGGGCTAGCCATATCAATAGGCTCTGCTACTTTTCTCAATGGCACCCTTGTGGTCAAGTATGGAATGGAACGAATTATCAACCTTGCCATTTTATCTTTTTTTGGGACCTCTCTGCTCTATTTGATCCTTTTCTATAATACGAGTAACCCGAATGTGATTGTTCTACTAGCCTTCTTTGGGATGCAGTTTTTTTCCATAGGGTTTCTCTTCGGAAATTTAAGAGCCATGGCTATGCAACCTATTGGGCACATTGCCGGAATAGGTGCCGCCATTACAGGGTTTATATCGACTATGATGGCAGTTCCGATAAGTATTTATATTGGAAAATTTGTCGATCAAACGGCGCTTCCTTTATTTATCGGATTTTTAATTTGTAGTATTTTATCGATTCTTATTATTATGTATTTGAGATTTGACAGCAAACGACAACGCCAAAAAGTCATCAGTAAATTATCTTAAATCTTTGTAGATAAGCTTATTGCCCCAGGTTTCTGGCTTCAAAATAAGTAAGATCCCCTTCATCAAAAGTCACATTGATCTCTATCGGATTGCAGCATACCTCGCAATCTTCCACTAGTTGCTGGTTAAGAACAGACCTGTCTAATAAGACCGAAATATTTTCCCAGCAGTACGGGCATTGAAAAAAATGTTCTTCCATGTGGCTTTTCTTAGTAAGAATTTTACAATTTCTAAAATAAGTAAAAATATCTTTCTTATTTTAGAACGAAATTATTTTGTCAGCATAAATACACCTTCGTTTATGGAGATCAATAACATAAAATACGCCATCATTGATGTTGAAACAACAGGTATGGGGATTCAGGGAAACCGCATAACGGAAATTGCGATCCTTGTACATGATGGAACAAAGGTGATCAAAGAATTTCAAACTCTTGTCAATCCTGAACGTACTATCCCGTTTACGATAACACGATTAACCGGAATTAATGATCAGATGGTGGCAGATGCACCAAAGTTTTACGAAATAGCCAAAGAAGTTATTGAGCTCACCACTGATTGTGTTTTTGTGGCGCATAACGTCAATTTTGATTATAATGTGATTCATAAAGAATTTTCTGAACTTGGATTTCCTTTTAGGAGAAAAAAACTATGTACCGTTCGCCTCTCGCGTAAGTTGATACCGGGCCTTCCCTCCTACAGTTTGGGTAAATTATGCTCTTCAATAGGTATCCCCTTGAATGACAGACATAGAGCCATGGGCGATACGAGGGCAACAACCTCGCTATTCGAAAGATTGATGGGACTTGATCTTGACCAAAAGGTATTTTCTTCTTTTTTAAAAATAGGCTCGCGGCAGGCTACCTTACCTCCCGGTTTGCCAAAAGAAGTTTTTGACCAGCTGCCTGAACGAACAGGAGTCTACTATTTTAGGGATAAACAGGATGAAATCATTTATATAGGAAAGGCCCTGAATATCAAAAAACGAGTGTTGAGCCATTTTTATGACAAAAAGAACCGTGAAGTGGCCATGTGCCAACAAACCGTAAACATTACTTTTGAACTAACAGGAAGTGAGCTATTGGCCCTTTTATCGGAATCCTCTGAGATCAAAAGACACTACCCTGTCTATAATCGGGCGCAAAGAAGAAACAATGAAGGTTTTGCAATTTTTAGCTATGAAGACAGATCAGGACTGCTGCATCTCGCCTGGAACAATTTAAAAACTGTTCCTGACCCTATCATGAAGTTCTACAATACCACAGAGTGCAGGCTCTTTTTAGAACAGCTATGTGAACAATTTGAGTTATGCCCAAAATATTGTCATTTACAGTCAAATGTAACTTCATGTTTCCACTATCAAATCAAAAAATGCAAAGGTATTTGCCGCGGTGAAGAAGCATTGGAAAGTTATAATCAACGCGTAAACAAGGCAATCAGGCATATGAGTAATGACAGCAAAACCTATGTGGTCAGTCAAAAAGGAAGAACTCAGGAAGAAAAGTCGTTCGTTCTCATTGAAAATGGGGTGTATCAGGGTTATGGATACATCGATCAGGAGCAGCAAGTAAGGAGTTTATCAGAACTTAGAGAATTTCTAATCCTGAAAAAGGATAACAGGGATGTACAAAGAATACTAAGAGGATTTAGAAATAAGAATGAAAGCAAATTCTTATTATTAGAAGAAGAAAGTAACTTCCTAATGTAGCATTACATCATTGTATCATT
>CAZQRD010000041.1:3318-23057 GCA_964595535.1 uncultured Flavobacteriaceae bacterium
ATCATTGTATCATTAGATCATTACATCATTTTTCCATTAATTCATTTTTTCATTAATTCATTAATTCATTGCCACCCATGTGTTACCAAACAAAAATCACTAAAAAGGAAGAAGAGATGCAGCGTCAATTTGACGCCAAAATAACGGGGCTCGACGAATTTGACCCCGGGGAAGTGATCAAGGCCTTTGATTTTCCAAAAACGCCAATTATTACCGATGAAGATGAACATTTAATACAATTGTATCAATGGGGGCTCATACCCTATTGGGCGGATGCTTCCTGGAACAGGAATTATACCTTAAATGCCAGAATAGAAACCCTCGACAGCAAACCTTCTTTTAAGAATATTACCGGTAACAGGTGTTTGATTCTGGTCAATGGCTTTTATGAATGGCAACACATTGGGGATTCGAAAATTAAATATGAAATTGGTTTTAACAATGAACTTTTTGCCCTCGCGGGTTTGTATGATCACTGGGCCGATACCAAAACCTATACCGTGGTAACCACTGAAGCAAAAGGCCTTATGAGAGAAATTCACAATACAAAATTAAGAATGCCCGTGGCCCTGTATGCTCAGGAAGAAATGCAGGCCTGGTTGCACGGCCAGGAGGTGATACCGAGATATGATTTTACAACAAATCCAGGTTTATATCAACAACACACCTTATTTTAAACAAAAATGAAAAAAATATACGTATTATACTTCGCTATTATTGTGAGTAGTATTCTATTGATTATGAATATCTCTGAACTGGATTTTAATAATCTTCAAAAAGGACCATATACCGGAATTATTGGGAACATTTTGTTGATTTTGGCAATGATCGTCACAATTCGGGATTTAAAGAATTAGGATTTTAAGGTGTTGAAAGCTTTTTTATCATTACAATAGGAACCTGTAGATTTCGTCCCATCCATTCATCCTTTCGTGTGAATTTTCATTTTTCTCAATCTAATCGATTCATCAATTAATCAAAAAAAAACCCTCGCAACAAAGGCTACGGGGGTTTTTATTAAAATAACTCAAAATTACTACAAAATTACAATTCCTTTATTTCGATGTTTTTCCATTTTATCTTGATGCCTCCACCAGAATGGATTTGAAGGGCAATTGAGCCTTCACCCGCGCCGATTTTATCGTCAGTAAGCGTAACCATTTCCACGCCATTTAACCAGGTAGTGACTTGTGGTCCTAATACCTTTATTTTCATGGTATTCCACTCCCCTATTTTTAAATTTTTATCTTTTTCCATGTCTGGTTTTATCAACCATTCTCTGCCATAGGATTCATATATCCCTCCTGTAGCATCACCATCTTCTGAAGTTCTTTTTTGAGCAACTTCAACCTGCCAGCCACTAATCTTCGTGCCTTCTATTGTAGAACGAATAAACACCCCGCTGTTTCCATTTGATTCCTGCTTAAAATTGAGGGTTAATTCAAAATCTTTATAGGCCTTTTCGGTTGATAAATAACCGTATTCGGCATCAGGACCACTTTCGCAAATCAACAATCCATCTTCAACATACCACTTTTCGGTTCCGTGGACATTCCATCCCGAAAGATCCTTTCCATTAAACAAACTTGTTCCGCTCTCTTTTTGACAACTTGATCCAATCATCAATACCACTAACATGATACTTAATTTATTCATTTTAATTATTTTAAACGTTAATCACTATTTACTATTACATTTTATTCTAATGTTTCTAAATTTCACTTAATTCTTTAGCTTGTCTTTTAAAGAATAAGGGGCTATTTAGCTTGATTACAAGATGATTGCCCTTACTAGTCTAACTTATACCTTTTAGTTCCCTAAATGCCTTAAAAAGCTTCTTTTGGCTGTAATCTCTAAGCCTTCATGTAAAATAAGACTTCATCTTAATTTATTTTAAATCCTTTAAAGTCATCATACATGTCTTTCGCGGTTTAAAACTAATCATAAACTGTCTCTTTAAAAATAAAATTCGCCCTACAACAGGTATGGTAATATAAAAACATCAACCCATCTTATTAACGGGTCTAAATCATGGTTAAAGTGTTTTTGAAATGGACTGAAAAACCTTTTTTATTTGAATAAAATAATCAAGGCTCCTATCGCAGTAACCAGCAAAACCAATTTTCTGTACAGATCATTATTAATCAACTTTACCAATTGAATCCCCAGAAGGAATCCTATGATAATTGCAGGTGATAGAATCAGATTTAACATTAAAGTTTCTGTATTGACCGTTTTCCAAACCAGAATGTGAAAAGGAAGTTTAAATACATTGATGATAAAGAACAACCATGCCGCCGTTCCTATAAATTCGTTTTTTGGCAATCTAATGGCCAGGAAGTAAATACTGGCAAAGGATCCGGCAAGGTTCCCGATCATAGATGTTATTCCAGATAATAAGCCCATAGAGCTGGCGAAGGCCCAGTGTTTAGGAATACCAAAGGTCTTTGTTCTTTCCATCCAGATCATAACTACCACGGTTAGTAATATAATAGCAGCCATAATCTGTTTAAAGATCGCTTCAGAAATATCATTACCCCACCAAACTCCAAGCAATACCCCAACTACCATCATAGGTAGTAGTTTTTTTAGAAAATACCATTGGGTGTGCCTGTGGTAATAAATTACGGCAAAGACATCTGCCGTGATCATCATGGGCATTAAGATGCCAGTTGAGGCTTTACTTCCAAAAACCAAGGCCATTAAGGTTACTATAATTACGCCAAGTCCTTTGATTCCTGATTTCCCCATGCCCAACAACAGTGTTGCCGTTAACACCAGGCCAAGGTCAAGGCCTGTGATATCGAAACTATCTAGAACTGTTAGCAAGCTTATGGAGATTTAGCTCGCAAAGTAAATAAATAAAATTGAAGCTAGGTTTAATGCCTTTATTTTCCATGGGTACTATAAAATCTCTCGTACCTCTCTTTTGTGTCAAGATCAATCGCGCCATAAGCTGCATCCATTCGAATGAGATGTTCAAGGTGTTTTTTAATGATCGATTTGGCGCCCACATCTTCTTGTAAAGATTTGAGTTCCGCGAAATATTCCGCACCTAAAACTACCGGAACCCCCAGGTCATTATTATAATAACTAGCAATTATTCTTTTTGAATTAATACAACTGTTAATAAGCTTATTATAATGCTCTATATCAATTAATGGTTGATCTGCAACAGCAACGAGTATTCCATCATAAGCATATTGATTTTCCTCTAGAAAACTTATAGTTTTTGAGATGGATGATCCCATTCCCAAGGCCCAATCATCATTGTGAATCAGTTTTATATTATCGGTATTCACCTCCTTTAGGATCTCAGTTTCATGAGCTCCCAGTACCAGAAAAACATCTGTGGCATCCGATTGCTCAAGTTGAGATAAAACATGACCCAGAAGCGTGGTTTCCTTCCAGGGAAGCAACTGTTTGATTGCCAACATTCTCTTGGAGGCTCCTGCTGCCAATACAACTGCGGCAACCTTTGATTTGTAGACGTTTGCGCTCATTTTGATATTTTAGTTTTTCCTGTAGTAAACATGCCGTCCTTTAAAGATAGCCTATTTTTGATTAGTTTCTATCATATAATTCAGCATGATTAAAAGTATAGATTAGCAGGTTATAAAAACATGAAAAGCCTTGACATTTATTGAATGTACAAGGCTTTTCAGTGTTTTCAAGATTTTGTTTACTAAAATCTAAAATAGGCTTTATTCATATAATAGGGAATATTAATTGGCCTGCGCTTTAGCATCATCTATCATTTGCTTATTTGCCGCAACGCCTATCTCTACCCGTCTGTTTTGAGACTGGCCTTCTTTTGTTTTATTATCACCTATAGGACGTGTTTCTCCGAAAGCCTCGACCTTAAATCGATTTGCTGCAACTCCTTGGGATTTTATATAAGATGCCACTGCATCCGCCCTTCTTTTCGAAAGCTTCATATTGTAATTGTCATCTCCGGTACTATCCGTATGGCCT
The DNA here is from genome assembly GCA_964595535.1 of uncultured Flavobacteriaceae bacterium. Lineage (GTDB taxonomy): Bacteria > Bacteroidota > Bacteroidia > Flavobacteriales > Flavobacteriaceae > Lutimonas. Next base: position 7,294 of record CAZQRD010000041.1, read on the forward strand.
TCAATCATTAGTTCAGTATCAGGGAACTCAATAAAGACTTCCGCTACTGCATCCAAGTTTTTCTTGGCCTCAGCCGTAAGATCTGCACTGTCAAAGGCAAAATTCACCCCACTTTTGTCATCAAAAATGATTTGTATTCCTTCGCCTACACGTTTTACTTCGGCACCAGGAACCGCCTCTTCAATTTTATTGGCTTGTTTGTCCATTTTATTACCAATCAGTGCACCGGCACCACCTCCAATGGCAGCACCAATAAGCGCACCACCTATATTTCCTCCAATTAGCCCGCCAACCAAGGCTCCTGCAGCAACACCTATTACCGCGCCTTTTTGGGTTTTATTCGAATTTTCAATGGATTTACAACTTAAGTTCAGTGAAAGTATTACTAACAGAGATAATCCATATATTTTTATTTTTTTTATCATGCTTTGGGGGTTTTATAATGCGAAATCTTCTGAAATTTTTGTGAATGTGAGTAGGACGTCAAATTCATTTCCTTCAAAGGTGGTTTGAACGCGCATCGTCATTGTACTTTCTTCTAAAGAATCTATCGTTGATCTGTAACCACGATTCGCCGAATCTATTGGTTTGTTTTTCTCATCTACGTATTTAAATTGAAACTGGTAGGTTCCATCTCCTGGTTCGTAAAAAGACCAGTGTATTCTAGTTGATACAGCCTCGCATTGAGATCCGGCTAAAATTGAGTATTTACCTGAACCATTGTTAGGAATAAATACCCATTCGCTTTCTTTAAAACAAGCAGAATCGGCCATATCAAAAAGATTGGCTTTGTATAATCCTTTTTCGCCAACGAATCTGATGTTGCTAACCTTCCAGGTACCCTTAAGGGTTTTCTTGCTGGGTTTTGCTTCGGTATTAGATTGAGTGGATCCACAGGAACTCATAAAAAGGATCATAAATGAGAAGAATAATAGTTTTTTCATTAGTTGGGGTTTAAAATTAAGAATTCAAATTTACAAAATATTTCTTTCGAAAAAATGACAACGGTTTCAATATTTCAGTAAATCCTTAAGAGCGGTTTCAAAACGTTTATTCGGCAAATAGAGATCCTCCAGATTCTTGGCGAAGGGTATGGGCATTATAGGAGAAGCAACCCTGATTACCGGAGCATCTAAATGTTCAAAGCAATTTTCACTGATCATCGCCGAAAGATCTGAAGCGATACCTCCAAAAATGGAGTCTTCCTGCAATATAATAGCCTTGCCCGTTTTTTTAACGGATGCATAGATGCAACCTTCATCCAAGGGCTGCAAGGTTCTTAAATCGATAAGATCTGCCGCTATATTAAGTTTTTCTATTGCTGTTAGGGCCCAGTGAACTCCTGCTCCGAAACTAATGATGGTAACCTCTTTTCCTTCCTTTATCAAAGCAGCTTTTCCCAGAGGTATCGTATAATAATCATCAGGAACTTCCTGGTAAATTGATCGGTAAAGTTGCTTATGCTCAAAGAATAAAACCGGGTTTGGATCTTCAATTGAGGCGCAAAGAAGGCCTTTAGCATCAAAAGGAAAAGCGGGATACACCACTTTTAACCCAGGGGTTTTTGTAAACCAGGCTTCATTGGTCTGGCTGTGAAACGGGCCGGCACCAACTCCTGCTCCGCAAGGCATGCGCAATACTATATCTGCAGCTTGCCCCCAACGATAATGAGATTTTGCAAGTAAGTTTACCACAGGATTGAATCCGGAACTCACAAAATCACCAAACTGTAATTCGACCACTGATTTTATGTTATTTATAGATAAGCCATAAGCTGCCTCAATAACAGAAGATTCACAAATTGGAGTATTTCTTACTCTTTCTTTACCAAAAGCGTCCATAAAACCTTCTGTGACTTTAAAAACACCTCCATATGAAGCAATATCCTGCCCCATGATCACGAGCTCATCGAATCGTTCCATACTTTGGTACAAGCCTTTTGAAATGGCATCCACCAATCTAATTTTTGAATTATCTTTACCAGGTCTTACTTCCTGAATATCAAATGATTTGAACACATCATCTAATTCATTTTCTAAAGAGGAAGAAATCTCCTCTTCTTTAAAGGCTGTCTTCAGATCAGCACTGATTTCACGGCTAAATAATTGTTTGATATCAACTTCTTCTTTCTCTGATAAAATATTCGTTGCTCTCAGATGGGCCTGAAAATTTTCTATCGGATCCTTTAGAGACCACTGGTTCAAAAGTTCTTTTGGAACATATTTTGTACCACTTGCCTCTTCATGACCTCTCGCTCTGAACGTTTTAAATTCAAGCAGTACCGGGCGGGGATTTTGTCTTAAACTTATAGCGAGTTCTTTTACTTTACCAAAAACCTCTACAATATTATTGCCATCGAGAATAAAACTTTCCATGCCATACCCTATCCCTTTATCGGCTATATGTTCACATCTAAATTGTTCCTCAACAGGCGTTGACAAGCCGTACCCGTTGTTTTCAATGCAAAAAAGTACGGGTAGTTGCCAAACAGCGGCGATATTAAGGGCTTCGTGAAAATCACCCTCACTTGTAGCTCCTTCGCCTGAAAATACAGCTGTAACTTTCTTTTCACCCTTTAGTTTATGCCCAAGTGCAATTCCATTGGCGACCCCAAGCTGGGGCCCTAAATGAGAAATCATTCCTACTATTTTATAGTCTTGCGTACCAAAATGAAAAGATCTGTCTCTACCTTTTGTAAAACCTCCCCTTTTACCCTGCCATTGTGAAAAAAGTCGATGTAGCGGAATATTTCTGGAAGTAAATACACTCAGATTTCTGTGCATGGGTAAAATATATTCATCGTCCTGCAGCGCAAGAGTAACTCCAGTGGAAATAGCTTCCTGCCCAATTCCTGAAAACCATTTGGAAATTTTACCTTGTCTCAAAAGGATAAGCATTCTTTCTTCGATCATTCTCGATTTGAGCATGGCTTTATAGAGATCAAGAAGTTGTGATGTCTCTAATTTAGGGTTGCTATAGTCAAAGCTCATAGAAAAAGATATCTGGGTTTTATCAACCGAAATTATATCCAAATATCGAATAATTTATCATGATTTAATCATTATAAATAAAAAATCCTCCTCATTAAATATATAATGAAGAGGATACCTATAAATTGTTTCTTTTTTAGAAGGCGATCTCCTTAAAGATCTGATGCATCAACCTTTTTTTATCGTTGATAACTTCTTCCAATGAAATAGAAGTTTCAGTTCTTTTGATACCCTCAATTCTGTCAAGTCGGAAAATAATTTCCTTCGCATGCATGGTGTCTTTAGCTCTGATCTTGCAAAAAATAGAGAATTTACCTGTAGTTAGATGTGCCACTGTTACTTCCGCGATTTTTCGTACTTCTTCTATAACAGCTTGAGTCGTTGAAGAATTCTCTAAGAACAATCCAACATAAGCTATAAAAGTATAGCCCATTTTGTTGTAGTCAACACTTAGAGTTGATCCTTTTATCACCCCTTCATCTTCCATCTTTTTCACCCTTACATGAATGGTACCAGCCGAAACCAAAAGGTTTTTGGCGATATCCGTAAAAGGAGTTCGGGCATTTTCTATCAAGGCTTCTAAAATCTGATGATCAAGCTCATCCAATTTGAATTTTGACATAAGTATTTTATTTGTTTAATTTGCAAATATGATAAATATTTGTCAAATAAATACAGTACTTATTAAAAATTATTGCCTTTTTATGGACTATGTTTAATTTATTTTATTTTTCACCCAATTCCCCACATCCCTTTGATTAGCAAAATCAAGGTCTTGACCGTCTAATATCTTATCGGCGTTATACCCACTTAAATCTGTCAACTTATCTATACTAGGAACGAACTGAACTTTACCATGCTTTAGCGTTTCAATAAAAAGTATGCCGATGTCTAAATCTTCCCCTGCAACCTTGACGTTTTTTATGATAATGTCGAGATAATTTTTTTCATTGTCTGGAATCGTAAAATACTTCTGATGATCAACTTTTTCCTGGGGTGAGGAGATATATCGCAGACCCTCCAGCAGCGCCATAAAGGTCACGCGCCTTGCTTGCTTTCTTTTATAATCACCCGGGCTGTGCCCCGATTCTATCAATATGGTATTATGACCCATTTTTTGAAAATTATCTCCGGCAGCCGCTGGGTAAAATTCATCAGTATAGCGTCCAATACTGCCTGGGATTGTTTCTTGAAGGAAATCATTCATTGCAGCGATTACGCCCATGGTTTCTATTCTCCCTTTTGTTAATGTTCGTTGCTCATCTTCAGAAGGAGCTAAAAACGACAGTGTCGCCGGTTGATTATTTGGTCCCACACTAAAGATGGTTCTCTGATCATGAAGATTAAAACAATACTTAGGGTTTATAGCTTTTAGCCACTTCTGCAGCAAGCGGCTTTCGACTGCTTTTTTCTCGATTACGTCACGATTAAGGTCAATACCCTGTGCATTGACCCGTGTATAAGCTTCTGCCCCATCCGGATTTAACATAGGTATGCAGTGAATCGTGCACTCCTGTAAAATATGTGAAGAGAGCCAGCTTAACGAACCGGGAACAGAAAAAAACCTGATCATATCCAGAAAAGCTTTTGTTCCGGTACTTTCATTACCATGCATTTGGGTCCAGACAAGCACCTTCGTTTTCCCTTCTCCAATGACCAGAGAACAAATATCACGACCTTCAAAAGATTCACCAATTTTTTTTACTACAAACCAGTCGTCTAAACCCGCCAGATAAGGTTGCATCTGCCTCAATGTCAGATAGCGTTCATCAAGCCTTTTTTCGTGATGGATTTCAAACCATGAACTTAACTCTTCAATGTTGATTTTTTTCATTTTACAAATGTAAACAATTAGTAATTTACAAATGTAAACAAGTATTCGGGATTGATCTATTACAAATGTAAACGATCGCCTTGTTGATTCAGAAAAAGCTAAACAACCTGTATAACTTATATTTATTTAATATTATCTAATTATCTATATTTCTATTTTTCAGTAATATATAGTATATTACTTGCTATTTTAATTAAAGCATATGACTCAATATATTCAGATTAAATGATTGATTTTTGCACATGCAGCTTAGATTATTTACATTTGTAATCTTAAATTGGTTTACAATGATAAACAATTCTGAATTTGCTGCAAGACTCACTACAATCATGAATTATTACCATTTGTCGGCCTCTGCTTTTGCCGATAAAATTCAAGTACCCAGATCGAGCATATCACATTTATTGTCTGGAAGAAACAAACCAAGTTTGGATTTTGTTCTAAAGGTGGTAAAGAAATTTGAGGATGTTGAACTCTACTGGTTGCTAAATGGAAAAGGAGCTTTTCCAACATCCACCCCACCTACTGGCATGAAAGTGAAAAATGAAGATTCTACTGTACAGGCAATAATTGAGAACAAGAAAACAGTAAATACTTCAGGAAAGGAGTTAGAAAGAATCGTATTCTTTTATACGGATGGTACATTTAAAGAATTCAATAAATAAAAAAAGCCCGCAAAGTTTTAGCTTTGCGAGCTTTAATCCTTTATTGATAAAAGGATCACCTACTTAAGGCGACCTATACCATCTTCCACAATTTTTACCAATGCCTCTTTATTAACGTAGTCAGACTGGCTTTTCACATCCTTTACTTGCTGTAATACCTGAAGCACAAGCGTGTCAGCACCAATATCTTTATACGTGATTCCCATTTTAACAAACGAATCCACAAGATTCTGTGTCACCTCTTCATCATCTGAAAATACAACCCATTGAAAACCTTCTTTATAGATGTCTGCCCTGGCCGCTTCTTGAGAAAAGAACATGCCTGCCCATAGATTTTTCGCAACAAATGCCGTCTGCTCTTCTGTTTTATTCCTAATATAAATTGGTAACAGCGCATCTTTCAGACTTTCCTTTTCCATGTCATTGTCAATGGAAACAGCAAAGTTCAAGGCTGCTTCTTTATCTATTTTATCTAAGGCTTGCAGCGAAGATATTTTTACGGCACTTGAATTAGCCGTCAAACCTGATTTGTAAAGATCTATATATTTGGCAGCATCCAAAGCTGATAATTTAGAAATTGCTTTTGCCCTTACTAAGGTTTTTTCATCATTTGCCGCAAGGCCCTCCATTGTTTTAATAGCTTTTTTCGGATCAGCTTTAGTTAAATCGATATTATCTATAGCCATAATCCTTAAACCGTAATATGAATCCGTTAAAGCCGCTTGAATCGTATTAAACGCCAATTCATTTTCCTGCTGACTTGCCAAACCCTCAATGGCTTCTCTTCTGTCTTCATATTTCTTACCTAGCTCATACAAATGAGCCAGTTCTTCAAGTGATTTTTCATCATTGATCTCTGCCAAGAGTATCCTGTCAGCATCAACATTTATCAAATCTGGTTTACTGGTGTATTTAAATGAAAATGACTTACTCTTTTCATCTACCCATACTTCATAACGTTTGGGTATTTCTCCCTCAAAAACCTCTATGGCTAGCGGAAATTGAAAAAGGTTTTCCTGCGTCTGCTCAATCTGAACGTTTACTATTTTTGCTTCTTCGCTATAAACATATTTGATGTCAAGTTTAGGATGACCATTGTTGAAATACCATTGATCAAAGAACCAATTCAAATCTTTACCACTCACTTCTTCAAAGGCCAATCGCAGCTGATGCGCCTCTCCAGTACCGTATTTATTATCATTTAGATACTGAGTCATTCCTGCCTTAAAGGCCTCATCTCCTATATAACTCCTCAACATATGTAAAATCGCACCGCCCTTATTGTAAGAAACGGCATCAAACATATCTTCTCTTGAATTGTAATGAAATCGAACCAAGTCTTTTAAATCATTATCAGGAGATAAATAACCTGCTATTTCTTTATTTCTGTGTGCATCTGCAGCATCTCTACCATATTTATGCTCAAACCAGAGGTATTCGCTATAGTTAGCAAAAGATTCGTTTACAGTTAAGTTACTCCAGCTTTCAGCGGTAACCAGGTCACCGAACCAGTGGTGAAATAATTCATGCGCAATGACACTTTCCCAGATGTTTTGATCTACAAGATCACCTAAAGTTTGATAGGCCATCTCCTGGTGCATTACTGCGGTTGTATTTTCCATTGCCCCACTTACATAATCCCTGCCTATGATCTGTGCGTATTTTGACCAGGGATATACAACTCCTGTATAGTCAGAAAAGAAATCCATCATCTCAGGCGTCAGTCCGAAAATACCTTTGGCATAGGGCTCATACTTTTTTTCTACATAATAGTCAACGGCAAGATCTTTCCATTTATCCTGAACAATACTATACTCACCAACACCCATAAAAAAGAGGTACGGCGCGTGTTTTTTGTCAAATTTCCAGTAATCCGTCCGGGTACCGTCATCGTTTTTGGTTTGTTTTTTTAACAGACCATTTGAGAGTGTAACATACTGATCGGGCACAGTCATGTAGATTTCCTGAGAAGTTTTCTGGTTCGGAGTATCAAGGGTTGGGAACCAACAGCTATTGGCTTCTGTTTCACCCTGGGTCCAGATCTGTGTTGGTTTGTTAGGATCGGTATCTAAAGGATCAATAAAGTACAATCCTTTTGCCTCATTGATCGCTGCACTTCCTTGTTGCTTTACCTCTTCAGGTCTGGCCGTATATTTTATGTAAACAGTATATTCCTCACCTTTAGCATAGGTATTTCCTAGTTTGATCTTAAGTTTTTTTCCGTCATACTCATATTTAAGTTCTTTCTTGTTGGAAGTAACTTTGTGAATGAGCATGGCCTTGGCATCTAATTCCAATTCACTTACATTATAGAAATGCGGAGTTAAAGTGATCCATGCCTCTCCCGGCATCTGGCTTTTTTCATAGTCAAAACTTACTTTTAACTTGGTGTGAACCAGGTCGCTCACCTTTTCGCGTTCTGCTCTGTATTGAGTATTAATACTTTCTGTTTCCTGTGCAAACGAAACACCAATACTCAAAAAAAAGCATAGAAATAGTAATTTAAATTTCATAGAATCTTTAAAATTAATGGATTGAGCCGCAAATATAAATAAATTAGAGATGAATTCCTCGTTAAAAAATGGTTAAAAAAAAGGCCGCTTTAGTAAAACTAAAACGGCCTTTAACTTCTTTTGAGTAAGATTAATCCATGTCAATATCGCCAAATAGGTCAGATAATTGCGCCAAGGCATCACCGGCACCCTCCTTATCTATATTCTTAAAATCCTTTGCCATTTTTATGATCTTCTCAGGTTGCATTTTGTTGCCAAGTACTCTGGCCAGTGCAAATCCTTTAGTGTCGTCGGAAGCGAACAATACAAACTCATCAATGGCATCATCAGCACCTTGATACTTGATTACTATATTGATATTGTCATGTTTCATACGCATCAATTCGTTGTAGTTATCGTTTTTAAGAAGCTCTTTTACTTGTGCGTATTCCGCTTTAAACTCTTCTGAATTGGAATCAGTGATCTTAAATGCGAGAACATTTAGTTTCTTAATGGTTGCCATGGTTTCTTTTGTTTCCTCAGAAGCCACATCTCCAACCTTTAGCAGGCTGGCGGGCAGGTCAATGGCTATAAAATTATCGTTCTCTTGCTTTTGAACATAATATTCCTGAACCGTTGGTTGTTTATTGCACGCTGCAAATAGCAGGGAGGCAAAAAATAGTATTGAGAGTGTTTTGATTGTGTTTTTCATCGTGTTGGGTTTTATTGTTTACTTGCCTTTTCCAAGTGTTCACCTCCTGGAAGGTCCATTTTCTCTGTTAACTTCGCAACCTGATTCAAATCTATGTCTCCTGTCAAAGAAATGATCACAGACTCTTTAGAGGTACTATCACTGTCTTTTACGAACATGAAGAGTTCACTTACAAAATCTTCTGATTTACCTTCTTTTACATAAATTGTCACATTACTTCCCTCATCTTTCACCGTCATCAACTTTTCAAGATTGGCTGACTTTAAATAGCTAGTTGCCGCTTTCTCCATTTGTACTGCTACTTCAGCACTTTCGGTAGCAAAAACTCTTAAAGACTCAATATTTTTGATCAGATCCATGTATTCATCATCAGATTCTGAGCCTATTTTACTCATTAAAGAAAAAGCTTTTTGGGTAACCACAACCGAGGTTACACCATCGATGTCTTCAAACTTGTCGAATTGTGATTGTGCGTTGGCTATCCATCCTGACATAACCATCACTGTTACTAAAATAATTCTATTGATTTTCATGATATTTTTGTTTTATTGTTTATTAGACTTGTTATTGATTAAATATTTTCTTTTGTGTACTCTCAAAGGTTCTTAGCTGGGCCATTGCTTCGGTACCTTTGTTAAAATTATCCAGTTGCGCTATGGCACCTGTACCTTTATTTAAGCTACTCGAGATCATCTCAAGGGCTCTCTGGGTTTCCATATACGCCAGTCTGGCTTCATCTTTTTCAGTTTCATTTTGTTGGTAAACAGAATAGATTCCTATAAAGAATATCAGCATTGCTGCTATGGATAACCATTTAATACTTATGGTCTTATTAGTTAATTGAATACTTCGTGTAGAAGTTTCTAAAGAACTGTTGCTAAAGAAATTAAACATTTCTTTATATTCACTTAAATGGGCTGGGACTTCCTCTTGGGAAAAGTACTCTTTTAATATCGCTTCTTCCTGAATGGTGGTTTCTGCTTCTAAATATTTTTTCAGTAATTTTTCGATTTTAGCCAATTCCATAATTCTGTTTTTTAATAAAATTTTCTCTTAATGTTTTTCTTGCTCTTGACAGGGCCACTCTAATCGCGGTGGGCTCCATATTTACGATCTTTCCTATTTCATGGTAGTCGTAATTTTCTATATCTCTTAATTGAATGATCATTTTTTGCTTTTCCGGCAAGTCATTCATCAATTTTTTGATGATACTTGCACTGTCTTTGAATTCTATCTTTGTTTCAAGCTCACTTGATTCATCCTTATAATTGCTGTGAACCAGACTTAGGTTTGATGCTCTTTTAGATTTTAATTGATCCAAACAGTAATTTTTGGTCATCATCATGGCATAGGCCTCAACATTGTTATAGCTCCCAATCTTACTTTTGTTCTTCCAAAGTTTAAAGTACAATTCCTGTGTAGCGTCTTCTGCTTCATCCGTCGATACCAATAGCCTTTTAGCTAATCGGAAGACTTTGTCTTTAAAAGGTAAAACCGTTTCTAGAAATTCTTTTTGGTTCATTGACTCTAAATAAAAAAGCAATTTATCAAATCTGCTACACCTTTAACACGAGTTGGCATGTAATTTGTTACATCTGTTTTAGAAAAAAGTAAATAAAACCTTATTTTTACGACCTATTTAAAAGAAAAAAGAAGATAAATGAAAAAGTATTTCTCAAAATGGGCCATTGCCCTTGCCTTTTTAGGACTAATCAGCTGTAGTGACTCCAACGATATAATAAAAACACCTCCTGATGTAAATCAGGTCACCTTAGACGACTCAGTTAACAATTTTATCTGGAAAGGGATGAATTCCTGGTACAATTGGCAATTAAATTCTCCAAACCTTGTAGATTCCAAAGCCGATAATCAAGAAGACTATATTAATTTTTTAAATGGGTATACTGATTACAGGGATCTGATGTACTCCCTATGTTACAAGCATATTTCGATAGTAGGAGAAGCAAATGCTGTGGATAGATTTTCATGGTTTATTGACGATTATGTTGCTCAAGCTAATGCATTTCAAGGCATTAGTACTCGTTACGGTTTTACCCAAAGAACAATTGAAATAAACGGGGCTGGAGATATTGTTATGGCAATTTTATTAGTTGAACCAGACTCTCCTGCAGGTTTGGCTGGAATGAAAAGAGGCGATATTGTAAATGGAATCAATGGAATTATTTTAAACGCGGGGAATGTAGACGCAGCATTTGCTGGTCTTTCCAATGAAACGGTTACACTTTCATTTGTCTCTGAGAATGATGAGGTTCTAACTCAGTTAGGCGACAAGACCATGACGCGTGCGGTGGTTGCTTCAAATCCGGTTCATTTTCAGAAAGTATTTAATGATATAGGAGGTAAAAAAGTTGGATACTTGTTATATAATCAGTTTAGTGACTCCTTTAATGATGAGTTGAATGCTGCCTTCGCAATTTTTAAAAGTGAGGGAATCAATGAATTAGTTTTGGATTTAAGATTCAATGGAGGTGGTTCAGGTTTAGCAACAACCTATCTGGCCAGTATGATTTATGCTCAAGCCGGCTCTGGAGTTTTATATGAAACAAAATTTAACTCAAAGCATTCTCAGTTTAATGAAGCAGACGTTTTCCAAAATAATCTAACCATTAAAAACACCAATTTAGACAATATAGGAGAAGAACCGGTCAATAGACTGAATACCTTGGATAGACTATATGTATTAACATCAGGAAGCACGGCTTCTGCCAGCGAATTGGTTATAAATGGCTTAAAACCCTATATGTCATCTGTGAAATTAATAGGTACTACGACTTTTGGAAAAAATGTCGGGTCCATCACCTTTTACGACGCACCTGATTCAGATTTTCTCAGTGAGGAAGACGCAAACCCATCACATAAATATGCTATGCAACCGATTTGTATTCAGGTTTTTAATAAAAATGGAGAGAGTGATTATACCCAAGGATTTGAGCCTGATATTGAAGTGGACGACACCTTTAATTGGAATAATATTTTGCCATTTGGTGATCGAAATGAGACTCTTTTGAAAGTTGCCTTAGATGACATCAGTGGGATTGCTGCAAAACAAAATCCATCTAAATTTCAGTTGCAGGCGAAGGAAATCAAAATGACTTTGCCCGAACAAAAATATGACCAAGCGATGTATTTCAATCATATTATTAAAAAGTAATTGAAACTGTAGAAAAGCTTCTTTTTAATTACGCGCATAGACAAGTACTTATGATCCACCCGTTATTATAAAGCGAGAAGTATTGCCACAGAGGATTGTAAAAAAGGGTATAGTAAAAATAAAAAGGTCTCAAGAAGTTTTAATGTTTGGCTCATTTTTTGTTATATACTTCAATCACCCATGCCTGAACAATCAAGAATGGGTGATTTTAAGATAAAAACGAATATGAAGAAGTATATATCAGTCTTGATTTTGGCATTGGCAGTTTTTGGTGTCGTTAGCTGCAGTGATTCAAATGATTTTGGTGGCGAAGAGGGATTCAATGATCCGGTAAATGATTTTATCTGGAAAGGGCTGAATTCATGGTATAATTGGCAAACTGAATCAGTAAATCTCAACGATTCTAAAGATGATATAGCAGAGGACTATTATAGCTTTTTAAATGATTATACCGATTATGAAACCCTGATGCTCGAACTCTGTTATAAGCACAGTAAAATAGTGGGCTCAGCAAGTGCCGTAGACAGATTTTCATGGTTTATTGAAGATTATGAGGTTCAAAACCAATCGTTTCAGGGAATCAGAACCCGTTTTGGTTTTACACGCAGAACCATAGAAATTAATGAATCAACAGGAGAGGTAATTCTATCAATATTGATAGTTGAGCCGGGCTCCCCTGCTGATGCAGCCAAAATGCAAAGAGGTGATATTGTCTATCGTATTGATGGGATTACCTTAAATACCGACAATGTTAATGAGGTTTCTACCAGGCTTTCGAATGAGTCGGTGACCCTTTCGTTTGCATCTGAACAAGATGGCTCATTGATTCATATAGAAGACAAGACGATAACCAGAGCTTTGGTGACGTCAAACCCAGTTCATTTTAAAAAGGTGTTTGACGATATTGGTGGAAAGAAAGTGGGCTATCTTGTGTATAATCAATTTAGCAGTTCCTTTAATGACGAACTCAATGCGGCGTTTGCTGATTTTAAGGCAGTAGGCATAGATGAATTGGTGTTGGATTTAAGGTTTAACGGAGGAGGTTCAGTATTGACGTCTTCATATCTGGCAAGTATGATTAACGAAAATGCAAGAACCAGACGATTTGTGAATTTGGTATATAACGACAAGCATTCTGACGAAAATGACGGATATAATTTTGCAAACAAACTTTTTAGGTACGATGAAGATGGTAAATCTCAGGGACAGGAAACCATTAATAGGTTGAACACTTTAAGTCGTTTATATATTCTGACGTCAGATGGAACAGCTTCGGCAAGCGAATTAATCATCAATGGCTTAAAACCTTATATGTCTTCGGTTAAATTAATTGGCGCTACGACTTATGGTAAAAATGTAGGCTCTATTACGCTTTATGATGCACCAAATGATGATTACGCAAGAGAGTCTAGTGCCAATCCAGCACATAAATATGCCATGCAACCCATTGTTTTTCAGAGCTTCAATAAAAATGGAGAGAGTGATTATATTCAAGGTTTTAGTCCGGATATAGCAATTGATGAATCAAAATATTGGAATAAACTTTTGCCGCTTGGTGATCGAAACGAATCGCTTTTAAAAGCTGCTCTAGATAATATCAGTGGGATTCAAAGTAAGGAGTCCTTGTCAAAAATACAAGTACAGGCAAAACAAATCAAAATTAATTTGCCTGAGAATAAATTTGAACAGGAAATGTATATCGACCATGTGCTTGATGAAATAGATTAATTACTTTTAGGTCATGTATAAAATTATTGAATTATGCGCATAGACAAGTACTTATGGTGCACCCGTTATTATAAAACGAGAAGTATTGCCACAGAGGCTTGTAAAAAAGGGCATATCAAACTTGAAGGCAGTAATATAAAGCCCTCCAAAGAAGTGTTTTCAGGCGAAAAAGTGACCATACGCAAGAATCAGATCAATTACGAGATTCTGGTCCTTGACGTTCCCAAGAATCGGGTGGGCGCAAAATTAGTCGATATATACAGAAAGGACATTACCCCTAAGGAGGCTTTTGAAAATCAAGACTTATTAAAATTTTCTAAAGACTACTACCGCAAAAAAGGTATGGGTAGGCCTACCAAAAAAGATCGGCGGGACATAGATACATATAGCGATGAAGAACCCGAAGTATGACGAAGCTTTCTGGAGCGTGAAATACCAAACCGGGCAAACGGGTTGGGACATGGGAAGGGTCTCTCCTCCTATTCAAGCTTATGTAGATCAACTAAGCAATAAAAACGTATCGATTTTGATTCCTGGTGCAGGCAATGCTTATGAGGCTGCCTATCTCTTTGAAAAGGGTTTTAGAAATATTACTGTTCTGGATCTGGCGAAAGAGCCCTTGGATAATTTTAAGAAAAGAGTTCCTGAGTTTCCGATGAGTCATTTGATACAACAAGACTTTTTCAAACACCAAGGACAGTATGATCTAATCATTGAGCAAACATTTTTTTGCGCTTTAGATCCTTCTTTAAGAATAGATTATATTGATAAAATGAAAGTATTACTTAAAGATAATGGAAAGTTGGTCGGTTTGTTGTTTGACTTTCGCCTTAGTAATGAAGGCCCTCCCTTTGGTGGGGATGCGGATGCCTATTCTTTGGCTTTTCAAAAGCGATTTAACTTAAGGACCCTTGCTCCTTGTTATAATTCGATAAAACCAAGACTTGGGAACGAACTTTTTATTATTTTTGAAAAGACAAACTGATCTCAGATGCAAAAAACAATAATCTTAAACAATGAGCAGATCCGGCACAAAACTAAACGGATCGCCTATCAGATCTACGAATCAAATATCAATGAAAATGAGGTGATTCTCGCCGGAATTAATGGCAATGGCTATATTTTTGCCCAAAAGATCAAAGAAGAACTAACTGAGATCTCCCCCATCAAAGTGACTATGTGCGAAGTTATTATAGACAAAAGGAAGCCACGCAATCCAGTTGCAACCAGCCTGCCAGAGACAGAATACAAAAATAAATCGTTGGTGCTGGTGGATGATGTTCTAAATTCAGGTACCACCCTGATTTATGCGGCCAAATTATTTCTGGATGTGCCGTTAAAAAGATTTAAAACAGTAGTGTTGGTCAATAGGAACCATAAAAAGTATCCGATCAAAGCTGATTTTAAAGGGATTTCCCTGTCTACTTCCATGCAGGAACACATCTATGTGGAATTCAAAGAAAAAGAAGCTCAGGCCTTCTTAGATTAGTTTAATTTCTAATTGTTTCAAGTAATTCATTTACAAGTTCGGAAACCGATTTGTTATCAATGGACATAGTGAATGTTGCCTGCTCATAAAAAGTTCTTCTTTCAAATAGATGTTTTGCTACAAATTCGGTCAATTGTTCATCGTCTAAGGAAGCAATCAGTGGACGTTGTGATTTTTCGTTGCGCAGTCTTTGACAGATCGTAGGGATACTTCCTTTGAGATAAAATGATCGGGATGCTTCTTTGATCATTTCCATATTATCGCCATAGCATGGGGTGCCTCCGCCCAGAGAAAGTATCCCCTGGTTTTGATCATCGAGTAATTGCTTAAGGTAGTTGCTTTCCTGCAGTCTGAAGTAGATCTCTCCTTTGCTGTCAAAGATCTCTTTTATGGAAAGCTTTTCTTTTTCAATGATATAATCATCCAAATCTGTATAGGGCAATTCCAGTTCTGTTGCAAGTTGCTTAGCCACTGTTGATTTACCACTTCCCATATATCCAAGGAGCACAATCTTCATAAATTACTGATTAATAGTGTTGTAAAATGTCGACAAATATCTTTATTTTTTTTTTAATGAAAAGGCTTGTATAATTAATAATTGAATGTATCTTTGCATCCGAATTATTTGACCTGGTAGCTCAGCTGGTAGAGCATCTCCCTTTTAAGGAGAGGGTCCTGGGTT
>CAZQRD010000042.1:0-6867 GCA_964595535.1 uncultured Flavobacteriaceae bacterium
TCATTGAAGAATTTTACTTTACCTGTATTCATTTTAAAATAATTTATTAATTTAGCGCAAAGATACTACTATTTCAGATATAAAATTGGTTTTCTTAGAAAATTCCTGTATTTTTATTTCCCAACAATAAGAATCTCAGAAAAATAGGTCATTTTCACATCTCTTTCTTAAAAATTAGTACCTGAAAAGAAGCCTTCATTGATCATTTAATCAGATCTTTAGTAGGCATATCGTTTTACCCTAAGATGAAAATTACTCGATTACAATTATCTTTCGTGACATATAGAAAAAATAAATCAGGTTTCGAATCAAGCAACTCATAACTGGATAAAGCCTTAAAGAAATTTAATTAATCTTATTTATTCAAAAAAAATCATAAAATGAAGATCAATAATTTCGAATCTAATTAGAGTATTGTAAATTTTTAAAACCTGCTTTCACCTTTAAGACCAACAACAAAAGCATCTCCAAATCCATTTTTCCTCATCTTCCTCATATAGTTTCTTGCTTCTAAAGAAGATTCAAAAATACCGGCATAGTATCTGTTTAAGCCATCATCATATCTGTAATTGAACAGATCAGTTAATTTACTGAATTTATTATTTTGTACTTCTCCCTTAAACGCCCCGAGCTGAACCGTATAAACTGCTCTATTATTACTAAAATCGTAATTCACATAAGCTCCTGAATTAGTAACCTTATCATTAAGAGCGTAGTTGCCGGATGCGGCCTTATTGAAGGATTGAGCTATAATAGCGTCAGAAAACTTGTCTACAATTAAAAATTCGGCCCTTCTGTTTAATTGGTGCTGAAGGCCGGTACAAGGCTCTTGCTTAGTGCATTTTTCAACTACCTGGGTTTCTCCATGACCCTTGCCAGAAATTCTTTCAACTTCAATTCCCATGTCAAGAAGGTATTGAACTGTTTTGTAGGCTCTGCTATCGGATAATTTTAAATTGTAAGCCCTTTTCCCTCGAATATCAGTGTGAGCATCAACTTTAATTTTTGTTTTCGGATTTTGTTTTAAAACCTCGGCAATTTTGTCCAGTTCAATTCTGGCATCGAAGCGGATATCGTATTTATCAAAATCAAAATAAATGGTATTGATATGAATCGGACTTTCACTGGATTTTTTTGTTTCTGAATCACCTGTTTCATCTTCAAGAGTTTGACCAGCTTCAGATGTATCCATGGCAATTGCCTTTTGTGCCTGAGTCTCCTGTTCTTCTAACGTTGCTGAAGTCATTTCCTGCTGCTTATCCTCTGCATTTATTACAACCTCAGCATCGACGGTTTCACTCTCAGTTTTTGTGGTAACAACAGCTGCGGGCGTTGCTGCAGTTACTGTTTTCTTTTTTGAAGTATTTACTGCAACCTCAGCATCGACGGTTTCACTCTCATTTTTTGTGCTTACAACAGCTGCGGCAGATGCTATTTCAGTTTTTGAGGTATTTTCAGTGACAGTAGTTTCTCCCTTACTTTTTTGGTCCGCTTTTTCATCAACACGTTCCAGTTCTGAGCTAGAAGACAATCCAGTGCTTTCATCCTCATTTGAACCAAGCATTGATTTATCCTCTTTCTCAGATGAATTAGCTTCTGCAATAACTTCCTCTTGCTTATTCGGATCTGAAATCAAATTCAGAATAATCTCAATAGGTGCAGCATCCAGATCATTTACCGTTTTTATATCCATTTCTCCTATCAAATAACCTTCCAGAAATCCTTTGATAGTATAAGTCGTGTTGCATGATTGCTGAAAACTGAAGGACCCCTCATCTTTACTGGAAATAAAAGATTGCAATTCTATTCCTTTGGCATCGTATAAAATGATTAATACATCTGGTATGAGCTCTTGTGTATCAATATCCTTAACAACACCGGCAATTGCCTGTTTGCACTCTATATGAATCGGACTTTCACTGGATTTTTTTGTTTCTGAATCACCTGTTTCATCTTCAAGAGTTTGACCAGCTTCAGATGTATCCATGGCAATTGCCTTTTGTGCCTGAGTCTCCTGTTCTTCTAACGTTGCTGAAGTCATTTCCTGCTGCTTATCCTCTGCATTTATTACAACCTCAGCATCGACGGTTTCACTCTCAGTTTTTGTGGTAACAACAGCTGCGGGCGTTGCTGCAGTTACTGTTTTCTTTTTTGAAGTATTTACTGCAACCTCAGCATCGACGGTTTCACTCTCATTTTTTGTGCTTACAACAGCTGCGGCAGATGCTATTTCAGTTTTTGAGGTATTTTCAGTGACAGTAGTTTCTCCCTTACTTTTTTGGTCCGCTTTTTCATCAACACGTTCCAGTTCTGAGCTAGAAGACAATCCAGTGCTTTCATCCTCATTTGAACCAAGCATTGATTTATCCTCTTTCTCAGATGAATTAGCTTCTGCAATAACTTCCTCTTGCTTATTCGGATCTGAAATCAAATTCAGAATAATCTCAATAGGTGCAGCATCCAGATCATTTACCGTTTTTATATCCATTTCTCCTATCAAATAACCTTCCAGAAATCCTTTGATAGTATAAGTCGTGTTGCATGATTGCTGAAAACTGAAGGACCCCTCATCTTTACTGGAAATAAAAGATTGCAATTCTATTCCTTTGGCATCGTATAAAATGATTAATACATCTGGTATGAGCTCTTGTGTATCAATATCCTTAACAACACCGGCAATTGCCTGTTTGCACTCTATATAAATCGGAGGCGAAGCAACAAATGAGTAAATATCATCATCGCCATGACCCCCTTCTCTATTTGAAGAAAAGTATCCTCTGTGCTTGTGGTCATCAATGATATAGGCAAAATCATCATGTTCGCTGTTCACCGGCTCCTCTAAATTGATAGGTGTCGATACGGTTGAATCAAATATTTTACTGGCATATACATCCAGCTCTCCATGACCCCGATATCCATCTGAAGAAAAATAGAGTACATTATCTTTCCCTATGAAAGGAAACATATCTCGTTCGGGGGTATTGATTTTAGGGCCTAGATTCCTTGGTTCACTAAAACTGCCATCTTCATAAACATCAACCACAAAAATATCGGTTTTCCCAATTGATTCAGGGCGGTCAGATACAAAGTATAATTTACTGTCATCTCTATTCAGCACAGGATGTCCGGTTGAAAATTTATCGCTGTTAAAGGGTACCATTTTCATATTGGTCCATTCTCCCTCTTCAGTGATATTAGCCACGAACAATTGGATATAACTTGTGCTCTTCTTTTTACCTTTTTTCTTTTTTACATAATTATTGGCGCTGAAATAAACAGTTTTCATGTCTTTTGTAAACGCCACCATCCCTTCATGGTACTTGGTATTGATATCTCCTGGTAGTTTTTGTTTTTTTATAATCTGACCATCTTCAGTCACCTCTCCAATATAAAGATCTAAAAATGGTTGGTTATGGTATTCTTCTCTGTTAAAAGTGAGCCCTTGTTTTGGGGCCGCAAAAACAACTTTGTCGTCACCGAAAAAAGCGGTTCCAAAATCGGAATTATCAGTATTTATTTTTGCATTTTTAACAGTGTATACACCAGGTGAATTTTGGGCATTTATTCCATAAGAAATAATTGCCAGCATTATCATTAATAACTTTTTCATCAATTAGTAGTTAGAGGTATCATGGCTAAATCAACTTGATTTATATATGAGTACAAACTAATAACTTCCATCGATATATTCTATAATGCAGATCAATAGTTGTTAAGATATTTATTAACGATTAAATTTTTTGAAGAAAATGAAAATTCTTAATTTTTCTGCTTTAAATGTTACTTTGAACTGTATTGTTTTTTATGCTTGTAAATTTTGTTTTAAGCAAGATATAACTTGAACTCCCAAAGATTAAAGAAAGCAAGATGAGCTTTTGGAGCCGCCAGGTATTGTATTTACAATTAAAGTCAAATAGGATTATTTTTTAATTGATTTCTAGCAAAATCGAATTAACTTGAACAAGAAAATAAAATACTTTAGTCCTCAAAAAAGTTTAACTATAAATCTTATATCATGAAAAATCAAAATTACAGCAATCACAGACGTTTTGTTCCCAGCTATCATTTTTTTACCTTATTGGGTGCTTTAATCTTAGTCATTGGATCAATTGTTAATTTAATAAAAACAACAGATGAGGGGCTATATTCGGCCTCCTTGATAACTTTTGGTTCAATAATATTGCTGTTTACTACTTTTTACGCCAGAGCTTTTGCCCTTATAGCCCAAGACAGAGTTATTTGTTCCGAAGAAAATTTCAGGCATTTTCTCCTCACTAAATCACTTTTACCTGAGGCCTTAACCATTCGACAAATCATTGGACTAAGATTTGCTTCAGATGAAGAATTTCCCTCTTTGGTAGAAAAAGCCATTAAGGAAAAAATGACGGAGAAAGACATTAAAAAGTCCATTAAAACCTGGCGTGGCGATTATTATAGGGTATAGCTTTATTCTAATTGCTTACAATGCCCCTTTTTTCATTTGTTCGACCGCGTAATTCGCGGCACGGGCAGTAAAGGCCATATAGGAAAGTGAAGGGTTTTGGCAACCCGAAGAGGTCATAAAGGAACCATCTGTAACGAAGAGATTGGGAACATCATGGCAGGCATTCCATTTGTTTAATACCGAGGTTTCAGGATCGTTTCCCATACGGGCAGTTCCCATTTCATGAATACCGTCTCCAAAGATCCATTCTTCAGGTTCGGTATATTGTATATTTTTATATCCGGCCTTTTCCAGCATTTCGGTACCACGCTCTCTCATTGCCCTCATGATCTTTTTTTCATTCGCTTTGAGTTCACAGCTGATATGCAATAAAGGCATGTCCCATTCATCTTTTAATTCGGGGTGCAACGCTACTTTATTGTCGAAGTAAGGAAGGCATTCCCCATAAGCTCCAAGATCAATTCTCCAAGGTCCGGGCTTGCTCAGTTCATTCTTAAAGTCTGCCCCAAATCCCACGCTGTTCATACCTCTGTCCCATCCATCTCTCCATGCACTTCCCTGGTATCCAAATCCTCTTAGAAAATCAGCATCTATATTCTTAAGATTTTGAAATCTAGGGATATATATCCCATTTGGTCTGTGGCCATCATAGTAGCCATCTTCAAATCCATCTACTTCTGCCTTAATGCTAATACTAAAGTGATCCATCAAATAGCGACCCAAAGTACCACTTGAATTTCCTATGCCATTCGGGAAGCTGCTTGAAACACTATTTAACATGATCTGAGTACTTGGTAAGGTAGAGGCGCATAGAAAGATAACTCTGGCAAAATACTCGGTTATTTCCTTGGTTTCTGCATCAATGACACGAACTCCAGTAGCCCTTCCCTTTTCAGCATCATAAATAATAGAATGAACAATAGCATGTGGTTTAAAGGTCATATTCCCGGTGGTCTTAGCTGCTGGAAGCGTCACACTTACGCTACTAAAATATCCACTAAACGGGCACCCTGTTTCACACATGTTTCGGTATTGACAAGGCCCTCTTTCGTTATGTCTTTCCGTAAGATGTGCAGTTCGACCAATGATCATGTTCCTACCATCAAAATTCTTTCTCAATGATTCCTTGAGATGCTCTTCCACACAATTCATTTGCATGGGTTTTAAAAATTTTCCATCTGGTAATTGTTCCAATCCTTCCTGGCTTCCGCTTATGCCAATATATTGCTCCACATAATCATACCAGGGGGCAATATCTTTATACCGAACCGGCCAGTCGACTCCATGTCCATCCTTGGCATTGGCCTCAAAATCCATCTCGCTCATCCTGTATGTTTGTCGATACCACAATAAACTTTTACCTCCGGCCTGAAATCCTTTTATCCATCTGAAAGGTTTATCGGCAGGAAAGGTATAGGGATGCTTTTTATCACTGGCAAAAAACTGTTTGGTGGCTTCGTTAAAAGCATAG
Source organism: uncultured Flavobacteriaceae bacterium (assembly GCA_964595535.1). GTDB lineage: Bacteria > Bacteroidota > Bacteroidia > Flavobacteriales > Flavobacteriaceae > Lutimonas. Next base: position 5,916 of record CAZQRD010000042.1, read on the forward strand.
ACCTCTTTTTGTATTGGAAATTCTTCTCTGGTTTCTTTAGAAAGTTGTTTTCTAAATTCAAATTCCCATGGCGCTTTGTTCGTAGTTGGGTAATCTTTGATGTGCTCTACCTGCCTCCCTCGCTCCAACACAAGGGTTTTCATTCCTTTTTCTGTCAATTCTTTAGCCGCCCATCCTCCCGACATACCGGATCCTATCACTATTGCATCAAACTCGTTTACTTTCATTTAGTCTTTCTTATCGGTTACCTACCAGATTCTTTTCTAGATCATCAATCTTTATACAGCCATTATACCTGCCAGGAACAGGCAGATAATTCATGCTTTTCATTCCGGGCTCCGAAGTAAAATAGGCCCATAATATGATCCCTTTAAAGGATCTGAAAAAAGAATCTTCAATCTCTTCAGTATCCAACATTTTTAAATAATCAATTTGCTCACTTTGATCAAGATCCAGAAACGATCTTCCATATGCATTCATACAGTGTTCAAGAAAGTTTTTCAATCCGGCTTCATACCTTATTTTTTCATCCTCTTCAAAATATTCACCAAATAACTGGTCAATAAATGGCGTAACACCTGCTTCATGAGCACCGGGTGAATCAGTTTTTGGAAGCACTAATTCGGCCATTTGCCAAATAGCATCAAATTGCTCTTCACTTAAGTATACAGGATGATCGGTTGTTGGCCTTTTCCTGGAGCAACTTTCAAGTGACACGAGTAATCCCGGAGATAGGCTCAAACCCAAAGATATAAAAACGGATTTTTTTAATAGTTCTCGTCTGTTCATGGATACTTTTTTGTTTTGTATAAAGATAAAAAATAGTTCCTGTTTTAGTTAAAATTATAACAGCATACGCGTTGAATCGAATAAAAAATCTAATTGACCTTAGCCCATAAATAATCAGTTATTCTGATCACTTTTTTTATAGGCCAGCATCCACTCATAAATA
>CAZQRD010000042.1:6967-22749 GCA_964595535.1 uncultured Flavobacteriaceae bacterium
AGGAAACACCTACCATAAAAATTAGAAGGAGCAATTTAATTTTTATCATGTCGTAAAACATTTTTTTCATAAAATCGGAAAGACTAATCATACAGCTCGCTTCGTTGATGTATGAATGAGTTCTTTTAGTTTTACGGATGTTTAAGTAACTTAGAGTCAAATATAAGCAATAATTTATGTCCTTAAGCCTTCCATAGGCAAGCCTAAAATATTCATCGGTAAGGGCAATTGATATCTACGAGATTCCTTACTCCGCTATTGCAGCGACTGTGATATAGTATCCCTTTTACAATTTCACTGGCGCGTTGACATGGTGGTTGATCTTTCATAGTATTTAATAAAGTTCTTGACTAACAAATCTATAGCACAAACTGATCCTATCTTTAATTGGTTCAATACAACTATAAATGCCATAAATAATAAAGTACTTATAGATTGGAAACCAGCAACCTTTTGCCATTTAAAAATAATTGAAAGTAAAAAAAATTCTCCTGATGCTCGGGATAAAGGAAGCAAATGTTTAGTTGCTGATTGGTAGATAGTTAATAAAATTCATTATCTTTAGATGTGAGTCTTTCTCCAAATTATAAGAATTTATATTCATTGCCAAAATGAAATCAACGATCAAATCCAACTTTCATCCAGCATTGTTTATTCTCAAAATACTCGTGTAAACCGAGATATACGGATGAAGCTCAATTTAGCAGGCTTAAAGGAAATTGAAAAAGAAACTGTAAAGCTTATGACTTGATATTCTGCTCATATAATTCATTTTGAGTTGAATTAAAGGGGTTTACCTGTAGCTCAATTTTCAAATACTGTTGAATCAATGAGCATATCAAGGTGTAAAAATATTTTCTTATATATTCTGTTTATAAGCCTGGTTATTGGAAAAAATTATGCCCAAAACCATGCTGGAAATAAGGATAAAAACCATTTGGATACCGTAGCAAATGACAAGCGTGATTTTTTAAATGATATTTTAAACTCAACTAAAAAAAATGTCAATCGAGATAGTTTAAACCCTCTTCCAAAAATTAGAATTGGAGGAGCCCTTCGTCTTAATTATTCCTGGAGAAACTATGACCAGCAAAACATGGACAGGCTGGGTGATTTTGAATTAGAGTTGTTTAGGTTGAATGCCGATATCGATTATAAAGACATATTTTTTTCGGTTGAATATCGATGGTATGGCAATTTTAATGCGATTCACCATGGTTATTTTGGATATCATCTATCTGATCATTCATCCATACAGATAGGTATTCACCAAGTTCCTTTTGGCATTCTTCCTTACTCGTCGAATAGTTTTTGGTTTAATGCGACTTATTATTTAGGCTTTGAAGATGACTATGACAGCGGAATTAAATTTATATATGATAATAGGTTTTGGAATATTCAGGGAGCCTTTTATAAAAATCCTGAATATATAGACTCAGAACGATACGGTAGATATTCTTTTGATCTTGTAACAGATGACATTCAGGCAAATCAAGAAATCAATCAGTTTAATCTAAGATCCGTTTATAAATGGCGCCTAAATGAAGACTTCTTAATGAGGCTTGGTGCCTCACTTGAAGCTGGGCAAATTTATAATAAAACAACTGAAAACAAAGGAGACAGACATGCCTTTGCCTTACATAATAATGTGTTTTATAAAAACTGGAATCTGCACTTACAATGGATCGAATATGGGTTTAATCCAAAAAATCCTGACGGAATTAGTGATGAGACGATACAATTTGGAGCTTTTATGTTTCCATTTATGGTGAATTCCAAGGCGAACGTATATACATTTAACTTGTCAAATGACATCAATATTGACGGTAAATATCTTGATAAAATTAAACTATATGTCAATATGAGTATGGTAAAGCCCAAAGAGAGTTATGGAAGTAACTCAAAACAAATAGTGTTGGGAACAACGCTTATGAAAAGGGGACTATATGCCTATTTTGATTACATTTTTGGGCAAAACATGTGGTTTTCAGGAGGACCGGGAATAGGATTGGAACATCCGGAAGATAAAGACTGGAATTCCAGATTGAACATCAATTTCGGATATTATTTTTGATCATAATTTATATATAATTTAAGATGAGGGCTTGGTATACACTAAAATTTAATTTTTTATCAATAGTAATTCTGCTCGTTATTAGTTTAAAACTAACGGCTCAGGAAAAAAATATAGAATTTACCCAGGAAGAAATTGATTGGATTGCTTCGCATCAAACTTTGAACGTTGCCAATGAGATGGCCTGGCCCCCTTTTGATTTTATCGATGATGAACAACGTCCGGCTGGTTATTCTATAGACTTAATCAAACTCATTGGGCAAAAAACCGGGTTGAACATTCAGTTTGTCAATGGGTATACCTGGAATGAAATTCTTGATCAATTCAAAAAAGAGGAGATTCAAATACTACCCGCTGTTTATAAAGATGAGGAACGAAGTACTTACATGGAATTTACTTCAAGCTATTATATGCAACCTAGCATATTAGTCACTAATATAAACGATACCATAAATTCAATTCGTGATCTTTCAAATAAAAAAATTGCAGTGATTGAGGGATTTACCATCACCTCTGAATTGAAAAAGAATTATCCTGACATCAATACTGTCCCGGTAAAGTCGGTCATAGAAGGCTTGATGAAAGTATCTACCGGAGAATTGGATGGCTTTGTTGAAAGTATTGGAGCGGTTTCTTATTATATGGAAAGAAATTTCATACCTAATCTAAAGGTCTCATCGGAGGTTCAGCTGGATAAAATGAATTTACCTCCACTTCAAATGGCCGTTCTTAAGAAGAACCTTGTTTTAAAAAATATTTTGCAGAAAGGTTTAGAGAATATATCAAATGATGAAATGAATGAACTTCGCAGTAAATGGATTACCATAGATACTGTTGAAAAGAGGGAAGCTATTAATTTCACTTCTTTGATCTTTAAAAGTATAGCTGCTATTATTGTCTTGTTTATTATTGGTCACTATTCAATACGTTATTTTTTTAAAAAAATAGTCAAGCAAGAAATCGTGCTGGAAATTGGATCCCAAAGATTTCGAATCATTACAATACTGGGGACCTTGTTAATTTTGTTTGTTATATCATTTTTAGGATGGTTGGCCATGGAAAATAATAAGAATAAAATCCTTAACGATCTGGAAATTAACCTGGAAATGACTTTGGAAAATACTCATGAAAGGTTAAAATCATGGGTAGAGGGTCACAAGTTAATTCTGAAGGAATTTGGAAGAGACCCCGTTCTTGTTGATGCTACCCAAGAAATTTTATCTGTTTCGAAAGATAAAAATGCATTGCTCTCTTCTGATGCCTTAGTTAAATTAAGAGCATTTTATACTAAATATCAAGGCCCTCTTCAAAGCGCAGGATTTTTCATTATCGATAAAGATTATCTTAATCTTGCTTCGTCAAGAAATGAAAACATAGGTGTTCTAAGCGTCATTTACAATCAAAGACCAGATTTAATGAGCAAGGTTTTCGAAGGAAATTCGGTTTTTATTCCTCCTATAGAATCTGATGTTCATTTTGATGAATCAGAAAGCAACTCTAATCAAACTAAGCCTCCAACAATCTTTTTCGTTACACCCGTTGTAGAAGGCGCCTCTGGAGAAATTCTGGCTGCCTTGGCGATTCGCATTGATCCAACTCTTGGCTTTTCAAGAGTTATGCAATTAAGCAGGGTTGGTAACACTGGAGAAAGCTATGTTTTTGACCTTAATGGAAGGCTTCTTTCTGAAAGCCGGTTCAAACCCGACTTAAGAAGCATCGGCTTAATTTCTTACGATCAGGAGGATATACTTCAGTTGGATATTAGGGATCCTGGCGGAAATATGTTCACTGGATTTAAGTCAACTATTCCAAGAGATCAGCAACCTCTCACCTTAATGGCGGCTGATGCAATTAAAGGTAAATCCGGAACAAATATGTCTGGATACCGCGATTACCGAGGAGTTCCGGTTTATGGATCTTGGTTATGGGATAGTGAATTAGGATTGGGATTGGCATCTGAAATAGATGTAGAGGAAGGAGAATCTACTTTTGCTTCTATGCGGCTTACCATATTAGGATTGTTCTCTGGATTAGTGATACTCATGATATTTGCCATACTATTTTCACTGGAATTGGGTGAAAAGGCGAATACGGCTTTAATAAGGGCAAAAGATCAATTGGAAGAACGAGTCATATTGAGAACCAAAGAATTGAACGAAGAAAAGGCCTTTTTAAAAATTCTGATCAATGCAATTCCAGATATTATTTTCTATAAGGATGTAGATAAAAAATATGTTGGAGCCAACAAAGCCTTTGAAAAGCATATTGGTATAGACATCGAGAAATTAAAAGGAAAATCTGATCAGGATTTTTTATCAACAGACAGAGCAAATAAGCATATGAAAGACGATGAAATGATTCTAAAAGCGGCATCTTCAGAATTATTTGAGTCTGTTAGTGTGAGGTCGGATGGGAAACGTGTTGTAGTAGAAACCTTAAAAACACCCTATTTTACAGGAGAAGGTGAATTGGCAGGGCTCATTGGAATTGGAAGAGACATTACAGAACACAAGGATGCTGAGGAAAAAATTAGAGCCTCTGAAAACAGATTTCGCTCCATCACTTCGAGTGCCATTGATGCCATTATATCTGCTGACAAAAACGGTATCATAGAATCTTGGAATCCGGCTGCCACTAAAATATTTGGTTATTCTGAGGAAGAAGCAATAGGCCAGAATCTTGACCTAATTATCCCTAAAAAATACCATAAACATCATCATGCCGGAATGGAAAGAGTATTGACGGGAGGTAAAAAAAGAGCCATCGGTCATATCGTTGAAATGGAAGGTCAAAAGAAAGACAAAACAATTTTCCCTGTAAGCTTAGCATTATCGATGTGGGAAGGCATAAATGAAATGAATTTTAGTGGCATTATCAGAGATATCACAAAGCGAAAAAAAGATGAGGCTATTTTGTTGAAAGCCCATAAGCGAATGGAGACCGAACTAAATGTTGGTAAAGATATACAAATGAGTATGTTACCCTTAACTTTTCCTGCATTTCCAGATAGAAAAGAAATTGATATTTATGCCAATCTTATTCCTGCCAGGGAAGTAGGTGGTGATTTTTATGACTTCCACTTTTTAGATGAAAACCATATTTATTTTGCGGTTGGGGATGTATCGGGCAAAGGGGTGCCGGCAGCTTTGGAAATGGCTGTTGCCAAAACCTTGCTTAAATCCAGAGCTGCAAATGACCCTTCTACAGCGAGCATCTTAACCCAGGTCAATAATGAAATCGCTAGAGACAATGATGCCTATATGTTTATTACAGTATTCGCAGCCATTTTAAATACAGACACTGGTAAACTTATTTATTCAAATGCAGGTCATAATCCGTCTTACGTTGTTGATCAAGATCGCAATGTTATGGTGCTCGATGATTTACATGGCCCTGTTATTGGAGCTATGGAAGGGATGACTTATCAGGAAACTGCGCTTTATATTGATAAGAATGATATTGTACTGGCCTACACAGACGGGGTTTCTGAGGCTCAAAATATAAATGAAGAATTTTATTCGGTGCCAAGATTATTAAAATTAATCCAGGAAGGAGATTTCGACTCGACTCGGTCATTGACCGATATCATTATTAAAAGCGTTAAGGAATTTGAAAATGGTACTGAACAGTTTGACGATATTACTGTACTCGCTTTGCAATATTTGCAAGATAAAGATAAGCATTCAAGCGAGATGTCATCCATTAAAATACAGAATAAAAAAAGTCAAATGCCTAAAGTTATAGAACATTTTGAAGCATTTGCAGCAGGAAACGATATGTCATTAGCTGTTATTCAAAAATTTAATATTGTTTTAGATGAATTATTGAATAACATTATTTCATATGCTTTCAAAGATGGTGGTGAACATCATATTCTGATTAAATTTCAACTTAAATATTTGCGTTTAATTATTACCATAGAAGATGATGGAACACCCTTTAACCAGTTTAGGAATGAAGCGCCTGATACAAAATTATCAATTGCCGAAAGAAATCTTGGAGGGCTGGGGGTTCATATTGTCAAAAATTTAGTAGATGAACACCATTACATAAGACAATCCAACAGAAATATCCTAAATTTGATCAAATACAATATTAATATTACATAAGGATGAGTTTACAAATCACATTAAAAGAGATAAATGATGTTAGCATTATAGGTTTAGATGGAACTCTAGACACAAATACGTCACCTGAAGCGGAAGTGGAGATTATTAAATCCTTAGAGAAAGGCACTAAGAAAATGATTATTAATCTTGAAAATACCAGATATGTTAGTAGTGCAGGGCTCAGAATATTTTTAGGAACCGCAAAAAAGATGATGGCTAATTCAGGAAGGGTCATACTATGCCATCCAAATGAAATTGTCAAAGATATTCTTAATGTTTCAGGATTTAACACCATCATAGATGTACGATCGACAGAAGAAAAAGCTTTAGAAGATATGTAACAAAATATTATTTTCTTTAATCGCTTTTAGGTCTCCTTAAGTTGTCTGGCGTGTTTCAGGGTCTCCCAAAAGTTTATCAAGTGCATCTTTCTCATTTATTGCGAAAAGGACATACAGGCTATTCACTCTTAAGCCGAAAAAACAATTGCGACAAAGGAATTAGCATTAAGCCGGAAAAAATAAACAAAATAAACGCGGATTTCAAACCAAATAAATGGGCTAAGTAACCCACTAAAGGAGGTCCTATAAGCATCCCCACTATGCCATAGGTAGAAATTATTGATATGGCCATCCCCGGTGAATATTTCTTTGAGTTTCCCGCCAAAGAAAAGGTCATTGGAAAAACGGCTGCAACACCAATTCCCACTAAAGAAAAACCAACCAACACAGTTGTAAAATAGGGGAAAATAATCGCCATTGACATTCCAAAGGTCACGATAGAGGCCCCTAGAACATATGTTCTTTTCATTCCGATTCGGTCGATTAATCGATCAGAGAAAAACCTCGAAAAAGCCATGAAAGTCATAAAGATCAAATATCCAAGCGTAAAAATCTCTTCTCCTACGACCTCTCTGAAATACACCCCGCTCCAGTCAAACATGCCTCCTTCACACAAAGCGGCAAAAAACACCATTAACCCAAGATACAGCATGTATTTATCGGGCTTACCGAGAACTAATCTGTTTCCAATAGCCGATCTGTCCTTTTTAAGCAGAAAGGGAAAGGCAATCACTCCCAAAAATATACATATAAGTGCCACATAGAGAAAGTGATCCTTCATTGGTACCTGCCATTTGACCATAATGGTTGAAAAAAGAGCTCCTCCCAATCCTCCCAAGCTCCAAAGTCCGTGAAAAGAGCCCATGATCTTCTTGTCTCTCATCTTTTGTACGACAAGTGATTGGGTATTCACAGAAATATTGGCAATACGCATGCAAAATGCAAAAAAAGAAACCGCAATAACAAGGTGTTCAAGTTTGTAACTGTATCCAACTGCCATTAAAGAAATAGAAAAGAATACAAATGAAACAAACAAAGGCACTCTGCTGTTATATTTCGAAACAAGCCAGCCAGAAATCGGAAGACCAATCAAAGAACTGATCGGCATGACCAAAAGCAAATTGCCAAGTTCGGCTTCGTTAAAGTCAAAGTTCATCTTAATGCTGGGTATGCGAGATGCCCAGGAAGCAAAACCAAAACCCAGTAGAAAGAAATAACTGCTCAAGGAAATTCGTTGGAGCGAAACTTTATTCATTTTTACTAATAAATTGCAAATATCAGGCCTGTTTCCGAATTAATCTATACAATTTTAAAGAAAAATTATGCTAAAAAAGTGACATCTGATATCTCTCGATAAGATGAAAGGAATTTTAGGTAGATAAAAAAGCCAAAGCATTCTCGATACTTCAGCTTTATGTTGCAAAACATAGATTCCTAGTGAACTTGAAAATCACTTCGAAAAATGCATCAAATAAATTATTTACGGAAGAATATTTCACATTCCTTATTAGATTCCAAAAAATACAGACAACATCACGTTTAACCCATTCCAGTGAATTGGCTATAGGCTTTTAATCTTCACGACGCTTGTTGATAAAAACAGTTTTACTTTTTAGCACCTGGTTCGATGCCTTTCCCTTTTGGTTCAATTGATCTACCGTGAGGTTCGATGCCTTTCCCTTTTGGTTCAATTGATCTACCGTGAGGTTCGATGCCTTTTCCTTTTGGTTCAATTGATCTGCCGTGCGGTTCAATGCCTTTCCCTTTTGGTTCAATTGATCTGCCGTGCGGTTCAATGCCTTTCCCTTTTGGTTCAATAGACCTTCCATGAGGCTCTATATCTCTTCCTTTTGGCTCAATTGATCTGCCATGCGGTTCAATGCCTTTTCCTTTTGGTTCAATTGATCTGCCATGCGGTTCGATGCCCTTTCCTTTGGGTTCAATCGATTTTGATTTTTCTTGTTTTGTCATGTTAAAGTTTGTTTGAAATTTTATCTATATTAGTGAAAAATATGGACTTTTCCAAGAATAAAAGAGAGATAGAAATTTAGCTAGGCAGATTATTGTATGAAATTTAATGAATTTTTAAAAGTATGTCATGAAAAAGAGGTTTTTAAAAAACTCTCTTTATACGTTGTCTTTAGCTGGGTTTTGATACAGGTAATTTCAGTGATATGGGAACCCATGGGTTTTTCGAAAGATGCAATGACATATTCTCTTATCCTTTTACTCGTTGGTTTTCCAACCTATATTTTTTACGTATGGAAGACCAATCTCAAAAATATTCATTCCTCAATCAGGAATGGAAGCGAACTTGATAAAAAGAAAAAAATATCCCGCAATCATTTTAATTTCCAGACATACTATTTTGTTTCTCTCGGTTTTATAAGCTTTATAGTGGGATCGATGGTGGTTTTCGTTTATGACAATAAATTCAAGGATGATTATGCGGTTAAAGAAATTGAACCCGAAGATAAAATCGCCGTTCTAAAATTTGGCAATAAAACAGGTCTGGAAAAAATGGACCCGATAGGCGATATGGCAGCCGACTGGATTATTCATGGAATTTCGCAATATCAAGTTGCAAAGGTAATCTCCCCAGACACTTATGAAGAATATAAGGGTCTTTATAAGGCCTCTTTATTTCCACTGAAAGGAAAAAAGACATTAAGGGAGTATTTTAACCCAAAAGAAATTATAACCGGAAACTATTTTCTAAAAAATGATCGGCTGATTTTTCAAGGTTCCATACTTGATGGGAAGGCAAATACAGTATTATTTTCATTTGAATCAGTTGAATGTGATTCGCAAAACCCATTAGACTGTATTGAACTGTTGAAACAGAGAATACTGGGATTCTTAGTTACAGAAAAAAATGATGAACTTAATCTTCAGGAAACCCCACCAAATTATGAAGCCTATATAAAATTGCTCGAAGCAAAAGCAAATGTTGGTGATAACAACAAACACATACAATTGTTAAATGAAGCTATAGAAATTGATAAAGATTACTTTGAGCCTAAATATTTGAGAGTTGAATATTACTATAACAGAGGTAAATATGCAACCGCCGATTCATTATTAAAATCTATCGAACCCACCTCTCTTAGCAATTTTCGGCAAAAAAATATCCTGAAGCTTTTGGAAGCCCTCCTGGAAGGGAACAATAAAATGGTTTATCATTACCAGAAAAAGGAATACAATTATGCCCCTTTTGATTTGTATAAAAATCTTAGTAGCATGGTTGTGGCCAGTGAGTTCGTCAACCTTCCCAGTGAGGTTCAAAAAATCTATTCACAAATTAATACTGATAATCTGGATGTAGAAAATTGTAAATACTGTGGATATAGAAACTATATTCAGGCAATGGCGTATTTGGAATTGGGAGAATATGATAAGATCATTGATTTACTAGAGGATTTTGTTGATATTTCTGATAATTTGACCTTAAAAAAGGTATTGCTAGCAGCACATGTGAAATTAGGGAATTATGCAACTACTGAGCAATTGGTCTCTGAATATGAACTAGAGATGGACGCTAAAGAATGGTTTGGATTAACGCTGTATATCGGGAAAACACATTTAATTGAAAAAAATGATTCGTTGGCTCTACCTTATTTTGAGGCAGTTATTTCAAAAGCAGAACCTGATCGTCATGAAGCATTTATTGCAGAAGCATATTTCTTTAAAGAAGACTATAATAGATCAGAATCTATGTATAAAAATCTTGTTTTTAAATTTCCCCAGAACATAGAATATAACACCAAACTTGCGGTGTCTTATCGCATGAATGAAGACATCTCGAACGCTAATCAAACCTTGGCACATTTAGAAAGTTTGCGAAAAGACTTTCAATACGGTGCTTTGGACTATGCCCTAGGACAGTATTATGCCTCTGTAAATGATACTGATATGGTTGAAAAACACCTTCTTAAATCAGTCGCATCAGGTCACTGGTATACAAATAATTCTTTCCAGAATGACCCTCATTTTAAAAACATAAAATCAGAAGATTTTTTTAAGGAGATTTTGAATTATTGGCATTAGCATAAAATCTAAAAATAGAAGGATTAAGTCCAAAAAAAATGTTTGATGCCGTCAAATATGAATTGTAGTCCCATAGCCATTATGACCAGACCTATCAATTTGGAAAAGAGTCCTTTTCTTTTCTTTTTTGTGTTCCCCGAGCTCAGGGTCATGGCAATTAATACAACCAGGGTCAATAAGACCGCCAGCGTAGTCCCTACAATAGCTGCCATAGGAAAATTTCCATGATTTCGGGTAGCCGCCAGCGTGATGACCATGGATATGGTTGCGGGACTAGCAGCAAACATGATTAAAGAAATCAAACTTTTATGTCTCTTTTTTTCATTGACATTTTCATGTGGGCCCCGCAACATACGAAAGCCTATCACCGATATAACTATCCCACCTACCACTTTTAAAGCATCCATAGAGATGCCCAAAGCATTTAATATTGATTTTCCCACCAGAGAGGCCGCTAATAAGATGATCAGCACGATCAGCATGGCTTTTATGCTGTCGTATATTTTATCTTTTTTATCCTTCCCCTGTACAATTTGAATCATCATAGCGCCACATACAAAAGGATTGATAACTGCCAACATGGCTATCGAAGCATGTAAATATTCGTTCATGGAGATATTTATTGTTTTTGCCAAAAATAATAAATATCTCCATGATGAGGAATGGTGTTCGGAAACATCTTGAAATTAATGAAAGACAAACTCAATCAAATAATACCTGTTGAAATACCTCTTAAACAGTCATGGCGTTCAGACTTAAAGGCTTGCTTTTGAATGCTCATACATATAAAAAGAAACATGTTTCTCTGTAATTCAGTCATACGGTTTCAAGAAGAATCATAAATAGTATCTATATGACCATAAATAAAAAAATAATAAGTTTAAGAGAAATTTTATAAAACTTCAGTAACTTAAGGCTTTAAAACTTAAACTAAAAATAACATGGATACTAATGAAAGTAAGTGCCCGTTTCATGGCGGAACAGTAACGCATAGCGCCGGGGGTGGTACCTCAAATCGCGACTGGTGGCCCAACATGTTGAATCTGAACATTCTTCGTCAACAATCATCAAAGTCTAATCCGATGGGTGAAGATTTTAATTATGCTGAGGAGTTCAAAAAACTTGACCTGAAGGCATTAAAAAATGATCTGTATGACTTAATGACCAACTCACAAGACTGGTGGCCGGCTGATTATGGTCATTACGGACCCTTCTTTATCAGGATGGCATGGCACAGTGCAGGAACCTATCGAATTCAAGACGGCCGTGGCGGAGCTGGTTCTGGCAGCCAGCGTTTTGCACCAATCAACAGTTGGCCCGACAACGGGAATTTAGACAAGGCACGCCTTCTACTTTGGCCCATCAAGCAGAAATACGGAAAGAAAATTTCATGGGCCGACCTTATGATCCTTGCGGGAAATTGCGCCCTAGAGTCTATGGGCTTTGACACCTTTGGTTTTGGTGGAGGACGTGAAGATATTTGGGAACCTGAACAAGATATTTATTGGGGTGCTGAAACAGATTGGTTAGGAGATAAACGGTATACCGGTGATCGTGAACTGGAGAATCCGCTTGGTGCTGTTCAGATGGGACTCATTTATGTGAACCCCGAAGGTCCTAATGGAAATCCGGATCCGCTTAAATCTGCCATAGATATACGTGAAACTTTTGGTAGAATGGCGATGAATGATGAAGAGACTGTGGCTCTTGTTGCCGGAGGACATACTTTTGGAAAAGCTCATGGTGCTGCCGATCCGGAAAAATATGTAGGTAGAGAACCTGCAGGTGCGCACATTGAAGAACAAGGTTTAGGTTGGAAAAATAGTTTTGGCAGCGGCGTTGGCGATGATACAATTACAAGTGGTGTGGAAGGTGCCTGGACACCTAATCCAACAAAGTGGGACAATGAATATTTTGATGTGTTGCTAGGTTATGATTGGGAATTGACAAAGAGCCCGGCCGGAGCGCATCAATGGACGCCTACAGCTGCTTCTAATGCTCTCAGAGCACCGGCGGCAGGTGATGCGTCAAATACACAAGCGCTTATGATGACCACTGCTGACATGGCGCTTAAAATGGATTCTATTTATGAACCAATTTCCAGACGTTTCCACGAGAACCCTGATGAGTTTTCCGAAGCTTTTGCCAGAGCCTGGTTTAAATTAACACATCGTGATATGGGACCTATTCCGCTTTATTTAGGTGCGGAAGTACCTAAAGAGGTACTTATCTGGCAAGATCCTATCCCGGCCGTTGACCATGAGCTGATTAACGATGAAGACATTGCCGAACTAAAAAGGAAATTGCTTGCTTCAGGATTATCTATATCTCAACTGGTAGCTACTGCCTGGGCCTCGGCATCGACCTTTCGTGGATCAGATAAACGCGGTGGAGCAAACGGTGGACGCATTCGACTTTCCCCTCAAAAATTTTGGGAAGTTAATAATCCGGTTCAACTCGCATCAGTATTAGAAACACTTGAGGAGATCCAGACAGCCTTCAACGGTAAGCAATCTGGAGGTAAAATGGTTTCAATGGCCGACCTGATCGTTCTCGGTGGTTGCGCCGGTATTGAACAAGCCGCAAAGAATGCCGGTCATGAGGTTGTGGTGCCCTTTGCACCCGGACGGGCTGATGCCGCGAAAGAACAAACTGATGTCGAATCATTTGCCGCACTTGAGCCAGCTTCAGATGGATTCCGAAATTACTTTAAGCCAAAACATAAAACATCGGCAGAAGAAATGTTGGTTGACAGGGCGCAACTCTTGACACTGACTGCACCAGAAATGACAGCTTTGATTGGAGGGATGCGTGTTTTGAATACAAACTTTGACAAGTCAAAACATGGTGTTTTCACAAAACGCACAGACACGCTGACCAATGACTTCTTTGTCAACCTGCTGGATATGAGTACTACATGGAAGGCAAATTCTGATTCACAAGACGTATTTGAAGGTCGTGATCGTGCAACGGGTGAATTAAAATGGACAGGTACACGTGCTGATCTTATCTTCGGCTCCAACTCCGAGTTAAGGGCACTCGCCGAAGTTTACGGATGTGAGGACTCTCAAAACAAGTTTGTAAACGACTTTGTGGCAGCCTGGAACAAGGTAATGAACCTTGACCGCTTTGACCTGACTTGAATTTAGCCAAATAATATGAAGCATTCAGATTTAGATCAGAATGCTTCATATTATAAATGATTTGGCTATCACTGCCAACGATTTTTAAAATTTACAAAATGGTATGTTGTATTGTTATAAAACCAACGGGTAAATGTCAAACATTGCTTTTGAATAGGCGTAAGCAAGCATTGCTTTGTAACCATTTAGAATCGAGTTTATCATACAAACCCTTCGTTTTTAATGCTACGAAAGGGCTGTATGTTTTTGTTAAAAAGAAAGAATCATTTCCAAATATTCAAAATATTCTTGTTGGTTTTTGTGACGAAACAAATCTGAAAGATATTAAGATGCACGACACTAGTTTTCGCCCTAAATTTTTCAGTAGGGTCACGCGTCAAATACTTATATCAAAAGAAACATCTGTACAAGGATGGAAACAATTTATTAGCAGCTTTTTAATCCAAATCGATCCATTTAATCCTTCTAGTCCGTCAAACAATATTGTGGTATTCGAAAGATTTCGCAATTGTATCAGCCATAACGGAAGCAACCATCAAAAAAGATATTTTAAGCGAAAATTGAAAATGTTGCGAGAACGGGTTTCGTTAGAACAAATAGACAACTTGCTTAAATTTGATTGAAAATATTATTATTTTTTAATTTGCTAAATGTTGAATTCCGACTTTATCTATTTGAAAAAACGATAAGACATGAAGAGTATCAGATAGATCAGCAAATAAAACCTGTAAAAGTTCCGTTGCCGGATAAAAGAGGCGTCATCAGGATGGT
This sequence comes from uncultured Flavobacteriaceae bacterium, assembly GCA_964595535.1. Lineage (GTDB taxonomy): Bacteria > Bacteroidota > Bacteroidia > Flavobacteriales > Flavobacteriaceae > Lutimonas. The sequence continues at coordinate 21,453 of CAZQRD010000042.1, forward strand.
AGTAGCCAAATAGACCCTTGAGTTCCTTAGTAAATTTAGGTTGTATATTAATGAGCCAATGATCGGTTTGATAGACCATTTTTCTGAAACGACTGCGGTAATAAGTAAGGGGCAGACCCCAAACTACAAATAGAATAAGCCAGCCGTGTTTTAATAAATAATCCATCACGGTTTTTGTTTTGAGAACCAGGGGAAAAAGCTACTTGTGTTGTTCATATATTCTTCATAGCCGGGTTTAACCTCTGCAAGCGATCTTTCCAGCATGGCCACTCCTGATATTTTTATGATCAAATAAGTCATCAACAGAGAACCCAGACTATACCAATAGGCTCCTGAAGCGATGGCGAAGAGACCAAAGCCCCACCAAATGGCTGTATCGCCAAAATAATTTGGATGACGGGTGTAGCGCCATAGTCCCTTGGTAAGGAGTTTCCCCTTGTTAGCAGGATTGCGTTTAAAGACAGCCAGTTGATAGTCGCCCACAGTTTCAAAAACAAACCCAACCAGCCACACCAGTAGACCCATATAATCGAATATGTTCAAAGCATTGGAATTTGTCTTTAGCGTTACTCCTAACAGCGGAAGTGATATGATAAGGATTAGCATCCCCTGCAGCATAAATACCTGAAAAAAGCTAAACCACCAATATCGTTTTGGCCCATAGTGTTGTCTAAATTCACGGTATCTGTAATCTTCTTCTTTGCCGTAATTTCGATATATTAGATATACTGACAATCTCAAACCCCAAAGAATCACCAATAAGAACATAAGTTTTGCCCTTGTATACATGACTTCACAATTCAATACATAAATCAGGGTAGCAATGATAAAACCGATACCCCAGAAATTATCAACAATACTGACGTTTTTATAGTAAACACTTGACAGCCACAAAACCATCATCAAACTCAACACCCCTAATCCTGCCCAAATCACTATCATAATATCTCTGTTGTATAACTTAAAGATACAATTTTTGAAGGATATTATTCTGTCAAATTCCGAATAGGTTAACTAATTATAACCAACAACAAAAGGCCAATAATATAACTGATACTATAGATGGGGAATCTTCGGGATAGTTATTTTGATTCAAGCGAAATTCTATTTCCTGCCATTTTAAATTCAAAAAAAAATACTTTGGATATGGTTTTTGCTCCTTCCGTCAGGGTACGGGTTAGAACCTCTTGGCTTCCGTCAGTTGACGGATAAACTTCTGTCGGTTACCGGATTAAAAACTCGCTCAATCGTCGGGCATAAAAAAAACAGCCTAACGGCTGTTTTTTTAAGCTCCTCC
>CAZQRD010000043.1:0-22580 GCA_964595535.1 uncultured Flavobacteriaceae bacterium
ACATAATTACTTCTCATAATAGTTATTTTAATAGGTTATACTATATAGACGTTACATCTTATTAGTTTGTTACAGTACTATGCAAAACAAGGTACTATATTAACAATAATTTAACAAAAACAACGTGATGTTTTATGAAAACAGAGAAGTAATTATGTTTCCGTGATTACGGAAAAGCGTTTTGATATTAATTTTGTATTCCTGGTTGGTATATTTTATAATTTTCTTTGATTTTAGCTTCCTGCACCATGATTTCAACATCTTTGAGAAGGGCTTTCGCATCATAAATGATTCCGTCTTTAACGGTGTACTTAACGCCACCCACACGAACGACTTCATTATCTTCGGTCAACTTAATGGCTCCTGTTCCATATAGTGATTTGAGATTCTTTAAAGGGTTCTCTTCCACAATTACAAAATCAGCTAATTTTCCAATTTCCACCGATCCGATTTCATCTTCCATATTCAAGGCTTCAGCGCCATTTAAGGTAGCGGCTCTGATCACTTCCAAAGGATGAAATCCAGCCTCTCTTAAGAGTTCCAGCTCCCTGATATAGGCAAAACCATACAACTGAAATATAAAACCTGAGTCTGATCCTGCGGTAACGCGCCCACCCCGATTCTTATATTCGTTAACAAAGGCCATCCACAATTGATAATTTTTTTTCCAGGCAATTTCCTGTTCTGTACCCCAATAATGCCAGTAAGACCCATGAGACACTTTGCTGGGTTGGTAAAATTCCCATAGTGACGGCAAGGTATAGGTTTCATGCCACTCGGCTCTCCTTGCTCTGTGAAGATCCCGGCTGGCTTCATAAATATTAAAAGTAGGGTCTATGGTAAAGTCAAGTTCCAGTAATTCGGTCATGACCTTGTTCCAATGGTCAGAGTAGGGTGGAGCCGCCTGCTCCCATAATTTACCTGCTTCCTCGAAGCGATGCTGCTCATTATTGTAGTTATAATCCAAGGGATAATCTTGAATGGTTCTGTCTTCAAATAGAGCCTCCGGCAAACCATACCAGTGCTCCATAGAGGTAAGGCCAGCCCTCGCGGAGTGCAGCACATTCCATCTCGCAACACTCATCTGGGCATGATGACAGGCTGATCCTAATCCCAATTTCTTATTTTCTTCCAACGCCGCCTTCATAATCTCAGGTTCGGCTCCAAAGAATTTGATTCCATCAGCGCCTCTCTTTGCATTAGCTCTAACCCATTCTCTTGCCAATTCGGGTGTATTGATGTCTTGGTCATTTAATGGATTGAAACTTTTACTTTTGTGACCAAAACCGGTATAAGAAATAATCCTGGGTGCAATGATCTCATTTTTTTGACTCTGTTCTTTTAATTTTAAGGTAAAATCAATCCCTCTGCCACTGGGCTCCCTTATGGTAGTGATTCCATGAGCCATCCATAGTTTAAAAACATAATCAGGCTCAGCTCCTTGTGATTTCCCTCCAATATGCCCGTGCATATCAATAAAACCAGGCAGGAGAAACATTCCATCTGCTAATAATTCTTTACCACCTTCCTGTAATTTTGGCCTTTTTTCGGGATCAATGTTTACTCCAGGATACCCTACAACTTTGATATTTGTGATTTTATTTTTCTCAACCACAATGTCCACAGGCCCTATAGGAGGCGCTCCGTTTCCGTTGATCAGTGTTACTCCTCTAATAATCAATTGCTTGTATGGCCCCTCACTCAAATTGGCATTTTCTTGTGAAAAAATGTGAGCTTGAGCTACGAGTAAAATAAAAATAATACTCAGGCTATAGTTTTTAGCTTTCATCGAAATCAGTTTAGTATTTGACAGATAAAAATACAATTTAATCAATACTATCGACCATTGGACCAAGTTTATTGCCTCCCAATAGATGCATATGAATGTGGAAAACTGATTGACCGGCGTCTTCGTTTATATTGATCGATAAGCGATAGCCTGATTCGGATATTCCGTTATTCTTTGCCAGTTTAGCTGCAAGTAAAATCATCTTTCCGAGTACCATGGCATCCGATTCGTCAGCGTCGTTGATGGTTTGAATCTCTTTTTTGGGAACAATCAATAAATGTATTTTGGATTGTTCCTTTAATGGAACAAAAGCGATTATTTCATCGTCTTCGTAAACAATCGTTGCCGGAAGTTCTCTGTTGATAATTTTAGTAAAAGGCGAGCCTTCTTTAATTTTTCTGGCTTTTTCCTTTTGATAAGAGGGAGATTGACTAAAAAGAAGTACAGGACAAAAAAGGAGAATAAAACAAACTTGCTTCAGTATTTTCATGGTATAGATATTTGGCTAACTTTGATTCAATACCAAGGTAAACTTTAATTTAGCCAATATGAAACACCTTAAAATATTTTTTATGAGCTTGATAATTATGCAGTTATCAACACATATGCACGCACAAAATGAACAGGACAGTAATGACAGCCTTGCTGTTCGACATGTAATTGATAAACTTTTTGACGGAATGAGAGAAGGTGACAGTGCTAAAGTGGCTTCAGTGTTTGGTGAACAGGTCAATATGTATACCTCCTTTACCAATAAAGAGGGAGTTAAAATGGTCAAAAAAGGGGCCCTAGAACCATTTTTAAAGGCTATTGGCACGCCTCACGATCAAATATGGGATGAAAAGATTTGGGATACGAAAATTTCAATTGACGGAGGGATTGCTCAAGTTTGGACGGATTATGCTTTTTATGCAGGTACAGAATTTAGCCATTGTGGGATAGATGCCTTTCATTTGATCAAGGATTCGACGAATGGGTGGAAAATTGTACATCTAATGGATACAAGAAGAAAAGAGGGTTGTCAAGTGGAAAGCGGTGGTTATTAGTTTTTTCACAGCCGGGTTTTTAATATAAATAATCAAGTATATCAAGAAGAATGAATTCAACAGATCAAAATTTGATTGTGAGTACTGATCAACAACTTATGGATCAGAACTTTATTATTAATTACTTAAAAACTTCTTATTGGGCTAAAGACAGAACTGTCGATTCATTTATGACGAGTTTTAAGCATTCTTTATGTTTTGGTCTATTTTTAGATGGGGTTCAAATAGGCTTTGCAAGAGCCGTCACGGATGTTACTGTTTTCGCCTATTTGATGGATTTTTTTGTGGTTGAAAGTCATAAGGGATTGGGATATGGATCATTTCTTCTTGACCAAATACTTAGGAGTCCGGAACTTGTTGAAGTGGAACGCTTTAGGCTTGCCACTAGGGATGCTCATGAGTTTTATAGAAAAAAAGGGTTTGATACGATCCCAAATCCGGAAAATTTGATGGAAAAAATTAAAATATAGTGCCTGTATGAGATATAAAATCATTTGGCTATTCATAATTACGGGGCCAGTGTTATTTGCCCAGCAATCTTTTAAAACATTCAAATCTTTTGATCAAGTAAGCATTGCCTATACAGATGAAGGTAATGGCTCACCAGTACTTCTTATACATGGGTTTATTTCGTCAGGGGTATCATGGAGTCAAACCCAATTAAAAAAAGATTTATTGGAAAAGGGTTACAGAGTAATCATTCCTGATCTTAGAGGAAACGGAAATTCTGACCATCCTCAAAAGTCCTCGGCTTATTCAAATGACGCAGAAGTGAAGGATATGATAGGTCTTGCAGATAAGCTCGGATTAAATTCCTACGCATCTATAGGATATTCCAGAGGAGCCATTATTCTTTCTAAATTACTTACAACGGATACAAGGATTGACAAAGCGGTGCTGGGAGGTATGGGCCTGGATTTTACGAATCCCGACTGGGACAGGCGGATCATGTTTCAAAAAGCTTTTACTGGGCAGGAACCTTTAAATGAGCATACAAGAGGTGCTGTTAATTATGCAAAATCAATTGGGGCGGATCTGCATATTCTAGGATTATTACAGCAATTTCAACCCGTAACCTCGATTGACGAACTATATACAATAAAGGCCAAAGTTCTTGTGATTGCAGGTGATCAGGATACAGATAACGGTAATCCAAAAGAATTGCAGACACATATCACCGGGGCCAAACTGAGCATCATACAAGGGGACCATAACAACACCTATAAGTCGCAACTATTTTCTGATGAAATTATTTCCTTTTTAAAGGGAGATTAAATGAAATAGTTTTCATCCCTTCTAAGATCTATTTTCTACCCAAAGTCACCTTCTTTCCGGCCCTGAAAACCACTATTTCCAAAGATGAGTTTTCTTCTTTTATTTGCATTACTTTGGAGATCTCAAGTAAAGACTCATCTGAATTTTCAAATTTCACTCCGTTTATTGATAAAATAATATCTCCTCCAACTATTAATTTTTCGCCGTTGATGGTCATTTCTATGTCCCCATCTTCAATACCTATAATTCCGAAAGGAGATACATTAACCACTCTCTGAACCAATAGTCCGCTTTCCTGTGGTAAGTTAAATACCTTGGCAATCTTACCGGTCAAAGGAATAAGATCAGTTCCATTCCAAAGAATCTTCTTTTCAAACAATAGTTCTTTAGTGATATTTGAGGAAGAGGCAAAACCTATTCCTTGAAACCCTCCTGATTCGGTCAATATATTGCTCACAACTCCAATAACTTCCCCCTTCATATTGATCATAGGCCCTCCTGAATTTCCTGTGTTAATAGCTGCATCTGTTTGAATGTATTCTGAATTGGTGAAAGGATTCTTGTCGTTTGTGTCATTAATAATTCCGCTCACATATCCTGCAGAAAGTGAATGGCCCAATCCATAAGGTGCGCCAACAACAAAAACTCTTTCACCAATCTTCACTTGCTTTGAATCAGCTAACGTCAATGTCACAGCATTCTTTTTTGGCCAGATCAATTCGATTAATGCAACATCAGCTGCTACATAAGCAGAGATGACTTTTGCCGGAATAATTTCTCCATCAAGAAATTCAACACTTACTTTTTCGGCAACCTGAACAACATGAGCTGCCGTAATGATTTGGGTTTCTGAGATCATAAACCCTGAACCCAGACCTTCAGCTGTTACCGTTTTCGTAGTGTTCCCTGAACTGATAAGTTCTTTTTGCTCTGTTAGGATAACAACAACGGCAGGATTAACTTTTTCATAAAGATCTGAAAGCGATTGGGCTTTGACAGAAACACTTAAAAGTATGAATCCTGATACAATTATTCTTCTAATACTATTCATATTATTTATATATAGTGTGATATAATCTTTCAAATTAGAGGCCAAAAATAAGTATTATTCGTAGAAAATATAACAATACCCTAAATGAATTTTTACTAAAACTTGTAAAAAAGCCACAATTTCACAATGATCTAAATTGATCCTTTTGTAACATTTTTGAGAAAAATATTTCCAACATTGGCTATCTACAAGAAAAATATTTCGATTTAATACTAAAATTTTAAAATATTTCTGATTTTTTCAACTCAAATATTCGTGCTCTCAGGTTAAATAAATGTTAAAAATGGCAGTTTAGGTTAACAATGTTGAAGTATCTCAGTCTATATATATGAATCATCACATTGAGAGTTTTTTGTTAATATGGTAAGAGTCCATGGCCTTTTTGGCGCATGGACTCTTCGGTTTTATTGCTTTTTAATAGCTTAAATAGATAAATTCTATTTTGTTATAAGTATTTCCGATACATTTGGTAGGATAATTGTCGTATATCTGCGTAGATTTATTATGTTGAGTCAGATTTATTTCAATTCTCATTGAAAGGATTCGAAATTTATCACGACTTTTGAATCGAATAGTAGTAACAAAGTACAATTTTAATCCCCCAAATTATGGAAGTTATCACACAAGCCCTAGAATTTGAAAACCGGAAGTTGTCGTTAAAATCCACGAACGACAGAATTTTAGCCTCAAAAGAAGTCAAGTCATTAATCTTAAGTCTTAATGAAATTTATAAAGTCAATAAAGATCAGAGTATCATGGATCTTATGAAGCGACTTACAATGATCAAAAGAAAAGTGGAATCAAGATTGAGGACTCATATAACTATTTAGTATAGTTTGAATGAGACCCCAAAGAATGTATATGACATTGAGTTAAAAACCCTTCAAGGTGGTATTTTTGATTGGAACACCTGCAAAGGCAAAAAAGTTCTAATTGTGAATACCGCTTCTGAATGTGGTTTTACCAAACAGTATAAGGAACTTCAAGAGCTTTATGGATTGCATAAGGACAAATTGGAGATTATAGGCGTTCCTTGTAATCAATTCGGTAAACAAGAACCGGGTGATTCTAAAGAAATACAAGAATTTTGTGAATTGAATTTTGGGCTTACGTTTCCACTTACAGAGAAACTTAAAGTGAAAGGTGATGATAAACATTCTTTGTATATCTGGCTTACTTCAAAAAAGTATAACGGCGTAAAAAGCTCTTCTGTAAAATGGAATTTCCAGAAGTATTTGCTTGACGAAGATGGACATTTGATTGATTTTTTCTATTCCATTACGAAGCCGACGAGCAAGAAGATTGTAAATAAACTTAATTAAATTTTCTAGTCTTTATCTCTGTATAGAAAACCTAAAATTGAACTCAGTATTTGTATGAAATTCGAGAAGCAGGGTCAAATTTACCAATTGTCAACCACCATAAAAGTTCCTATTGATGTGGATACATCATGGAAGTTCTTATCTGATCCTGGAAATTTAAAGGTGATAACTCCAGATTATATGGGATTTCATATTATTTCAGGAACAGACAAAGAAATGTATGCAGGTCAAATGATATGTTATAAGGTTTCCCCTTTGTTAGGTATTAAACTGAATTGGGTTACAGAGATTACACATGTTGTTGACAAGAAATATTTTGTAGATGAACAGAGAATTGGCCCTTACTCGATGTGGCACCATAAACATTTTCTTAAGGAAATCACCAACGGAACGGAAATAACAGATGTGGTGCACTATAAACTACCCATGTCAATTATTGCGAACCGCTTTCATTCCTTATTGGTAAAACCAAAGCTGAAGGAGATTTTTGAATTCAGAACCAAAGCATTAATTACTAAGTTTGGTGAATACCATGAATCATGAAATATTTTATTTTCATATTTATCCTAATGCAAACCTCAACACAAGACAAGATGAACATTTTTGATTTTACACAAGAAGGAAGTTCCGATGGATGGTATGTTGTTAATGATGGTGTTATGGGAGGTCTCTCTAAGGGTCAAATTTATGTAGAGAATGATTTGGCTGTTTTTAAAGGTGAAGTTTCAACGGATAATAATGGAGGTTTCACAATGATTCAAAATCGTTTTAACAAAATTGAAATCGACAAGTTCACTGCTTTTGTCATCAAAGTCAAAGGTGATGGTAAAGCGTATCAATTCAGGGTAAAATCTGACAAGTACCAACAATATTCTTATGTTTATGAATTTCCCACCTCTGGTGAATGGCAGGAGATATCTATTCCGTTTGACAGCCTGGTCCCTCGCTTTAGAGGCAGGTCATTGGATATGTCTAATTTTGATGGGAGCAAAATAGAGGAAATTGCTTTTTTGATAGGAAACAAACGTGATGAAGCTTTTGAACTTATCCTTGATAAAATATCAGTAGAATAACTAAGTTTAAGATATTTTTTGACTAATAATTCTCAGCTCTTCCTGAAGAAAGATCAAAAAATGTAGGGTTTATTACTCCAAATTATTACTTTTAAAGGTTTTTAAAAATGCTGTGAAAATGAAAACCCTCAAGCGTGTTTCATTTTTTATTTTGACTTGTTTCGTTTTGGTTTTAGCCTTAGCACAAACAGGTAGCGAACCACCTCAGATCATTGTCTCAGGTGATCAGTTCTATTGTCCTGGTAACGAAATCAGGGCAGTAAGTGATTATTTAAAATTATCAAGCGAACAACCCAATATTCGCGCAACTTTCAACCAAGCTATCGCTATACTGAGCCTACGCAGTAAAACTTGAGGTTTGGCAAGTACAAGGGGTTTCGTTTCAACCAAGATCAAACATCTACATATATGATAAATTTGGTAAATTGTTGGCTCATGTAGATGCGAATGGTGAGAGATGGAAAGGTCTGTTTAAAGGAAATCAACTACCTTCATCAGACTATTGGTGCAGGGTACAACTGGAAGACGGTAGAATTCATACGTGTCATTTTAGTTTAATTAGAAGATAGGAGTTTAGCTTATGAAAAGAATAATGACCATATTAATCATCTTTTTTACCGGTCATACCCTGTTGGCTCAGGAAACATTCCCCATCTATTCGGATTATTTATCCGATAATGTGTATTTAGTGCATCCTGCCGCCGCAGGTATAGGAAATTGTGGTAAGATAAGACTTACGTACCGACAGCAATGGGTAGGAGTTGAGGATGCCCCCTCTTTACAGACCTTGAGTTTCAACACCCGTCTTACAGAGAAAATGGCGGTTGGCGCAATTCTTTTTAATGATGAAAATGGATACCATTCACAACAGGGTTTTTTAGCTACTTATGCCTATCACTTAAATTTCGGAAGAGAAGATGCCATGAATCAGTTGTCATTTGGGCTTTCCTTTATGTATAGTCAAAATTCAATCAACCTAAATGATTTTGTAGGCCCTGACCCGATAATCTCGCCGGGAAATGAATCGGCGGGCTATTACAACGTCGATTTTGGATTCGGATATCACTATTTGGACTCTTTTTCTTATTTCACTATTAAGAACCTGTTGCCATCACCAAGAGATCTTGTAAATAACAGGTTTGAGTCAGATAACTTAAGACGCTATTTATTAACGCTTGGATATTACCTTGGAAGGGGAAAAAGTTTCCAGTTCGAACCCTCTATAATGTTGCAGTATATTGAATACACAGGTGAAGCATTTGCCGACCTGAATTTAAAAGCTTACAAGAATATAGGAGACAGAAGTCAGATTTGGGCGGTATTATCTTATCGCCAGAACTTTGATTCCAATGTTGAAAGTTTTAAAATGATTACGCCCATACTAGGTATTAATCATAAGCGATTTATGTTCTCCTATACTTACTCAAGCCAAATAGGTGAAATAGTGCTGGAAAATGGAGGAAATCACCAAGTCACTTTAGGATATAATGTTTTTTGTAAAAAGCCAAGAGCAACGGCTTGCCCTAATTTGAATTCCACATATTAATTATAGGTTTTAATGATAAATGTCATGTCTTTTTTTTTATGAAGGCGGTACTTTTATATAAGGTACCGCATTCACTTCATTAATTTGGAGTATATTAAATTTAAACTATCATTAATTCATCATAATATGCCTAATTTCAGTAATTTAAGATCAGTTAGTAAGTTAGCACTGGTTATCGTTTTCGGGGGATTATTAAGCCTCGGTTTTACAAAATTGTCAGACTCAAGTGCAATTGTTCAATCAACTAAAACTGATCCTGTTAAAGGGGAGGTTCTTTGGCATGTGAAAGCCATTCATCCCGAAGGCTACTTTTTGGATATCAAGGCCCTCGACCAAGAGGGAAATATGTATGATGTCAAAGCCATTCAGGATGCTGACCAAACCAAGCTTATGGACATCAGAGTATTGATGAGAGGCGAAAGAATACCTGTAAAAATTCTTCAAAGTGATGGTCGTTTTATGCCGGTGAAAGGAATTACAAAAAATGGTGAGATCTTAGATATAAAAGCTTTTAACGCAAAGGGAGAAAAGCTTGATGTAAAAGGAATAGGTCATTCTGGAAATATTATTCATATAAAAGCGATTACTAAAAATAAAGAATTCTATGGTGTTAAGGCCATATCACCAACAGGTCAGTTGAATGATGTCAAAGGTGTGAAAGTAAGTAAAGAGGCTGTGGAAGCAAGTGTGAACGGGGTTCTAATCCATGCTCACGTTAAAGCCCTAAGTCAAACAGGTTGTTCGGGAGATAGTTTTATTTGGCACATAAAAGCAATTCATCCTGAAGGCCATACACTTGATGTAAAGGCACTTGATAAAGATGGTAATAGTTATGACGTAAAAGCCATTCAGAATTCAAATCAAAGGAGTATACTCGATATTAAAGCGTTTATTGGTGATGCCTTACAGCTTCCAGTGAAAGTGATCATAAGTGAGGATTCTAAAAAGGAGGTAAAGGCTATTGGAGAAAATGGCACTCTATATGACATTAAGGCTTTTGATAAAAATGGAGATATACTAGATGTAGAAGCCAGCAGCAGGTCGGGTAATTTGATCCATATCAAAGCCGTTCAAAAAAATGGTGATCTTTATGGGATTAAGGCAATTTCATCGGAAGGTGAATTAAATGACGTCAAAGGAATTAAAATGATGAAAGAAGATGTTGAAATGGAAATGGGAAAAGTAAGAATCTATGCCCATATCAAGGCTCTACCTCAATAATATGCATTTTTAGAGTAGCGTAAAAGTCAAATGATTAGCCCTTGCAAATTTTGTCAAATGCAAGGGTTTTTTTTTGATAATTATTCATATTTTTACTTACCAATTTAGCTAAAATCAGGGATACATCTTTGTTGAATTCCCGCTACTATCTAACCTAAATAAAATTATGGATAAGGACGAACTCAGATACGAAAAAATGAAATACAGCAGATGTGGGAAGAGCGGACTGCTTTTACCAAAAATTTCCTTAGGATTATGGCATAATTTTGCCGGAGTTGACGTGTATGAAAATTCAAAGGAAATGGTGCTTAAGGCATTTGATCTTGGAATAACGCATTTTGATCTTGCCAACAATTATGGACCTCCTCCTGGTTCGGCGGAAGAGACCTTTGGAAAAATTCTCCATAAGGAACTTGCCAGTTACAGAGACCAATTGATCATAACCTCAAAAGCAGGTTATTCAATGTGGCCTGGGCCCTATGGCGAATGGGGATCAAGAAAATACCTGATCTCAAGTTGCGATCAAAGTTTAAAGAGAATGGGCCTTGAGTATGTAGATATTTTTTACAGTCACAGACCGGATCCTGAAACCCCACTGGAGGAAACCATGATGGCTTTAGATCAGATAGTACGATCAGGAAAGGCCTTATATGTGGGCATTTCCAATTATGATCCTCAACAATCTCAGGAAGCTTTTGATATACTCAAGTCATTGGGAACACCCTGTGTCGTTCACCAGCCTTCCTACAGTATGTTCAACCGCTGGGTTGAAGATGGATTATTGGATGTGCTTGAAAATAATGGTGTTGGTTCGGTGGTTTTCAGCCCCTTGTTTCAGGGATTACTCACAGACAAATACTTAAACGGTATCCCGGAAGATTCCAGAGCCGCCAAATCACATGGTTTTTTGCAAAGCTCTCAAATCACAAGCGAAAAAATTGAAAAAGTAAAAGCCTTGAACCTTATCGCAGAAGAGAGAGGGCAAAAAATGTCGCAGCTAGCGCTTAGTTGGGTTTTGAGAGATCCTCGAATTACGAGTGTAATCATTGGAGCCAGTAAAGTATCTCAAATTGAAGATGCGGTTGGTATCATTGACCAGCTGGATTTTTCAGAAGACCAATTAAAAAGAATTGAAAAAATACTTCAGGCTTGATTATATGAAATGTAAGAGTTTTTTATTAGTTGTGTTTGCACTTATAGGCTATGTACAAATCATTCAAGGTCAGTTGAGCGATGAGATACTACAAAATATTGAAAACAGAGAGAAGATTAGTTTGAACGGTGATTGGAATATTATTGTTGACCCACTCGAAAATGGGTATTACAACCACAGATATCTTCCTAAAGAAGAGGGGTATTTTAAAAACAAGAAGATGCAATCCCCTTCAGATCTTATTGAGTATGATTTTGATACTGATGCTACGTTAAAAGTACCTGGTGACTGGAATACCCAGGGTGACAAATATTATTATTATGAAGGTACTATTTGGTATAAAAAATCCTTTGATTATGATACTGACAAGGATGAAGTGACTTATCTCTATTTTGAAGCAGTCAATTACGAAGCTAAGGTATATTTAAATGGGGAATTCCTGGGTGAACATCAAGGAGGTTATACACCATTTCAATTTGATGTAACAGGACGTTTAAAGGAAAAAGATAATTTTCTTATTGTTAAGGTAGATAATAAGAGGTTAAAAGATGCCATCCCAACGGTCAATAGTGATTGGTGGAATTACGGTGGTATCACAAGATCTGTTCACCTAATAGGTCTTCCGAAGGAGCATATTAAAGATTATTCCATTCAGTTGTCGAAGGACAGAAATATTATTAAGGGAGAGTTCTTGGTTCAGGGTCAGGGTGATAAGGGTAAAATATCGCTATCGATTCCTGAACTTAACAAAAAACTGAACCTGGAAGTTGATGAGAAGGGATTAGCCTCATTTGAAATAGAAGCCAATCCTGAGCTTTGGACCCCAGAGAATCCGAAAAGATATCGTATTGAACTTTCTTTTAACGATGATAAGTTGATTGACAGTATTGGTTTTAGAACCATTAGCACCAAGGGTTTTGATATATTATTAAACGGAAATTCTGTTTTTTTGAAAGGGATATGCATTCATGAAGAGGCGCCATATAAAACCGGAAGGGTAACCACAGAAGATGAGATCATTACTTTATTGACTTGGGCAAAAGAACTGGGTTGTAATTTTGTGAGACTGGCACATTATCCTCACAGCGAGAAAATGGTACGGGAAGCTGAACGAATGGGCCTGATGATATGGTCTGAAATACCTGTTTATTGGACAGTTTCCTTTGGAAATCCAGCTACTTATGAGTTGGCAGAAAACCAATTAAAGGAAATGATCAGCAGAGATAAGAACAGGGCCGGAATAATTTTGTGGTCTGTGGCCAATGAAACACCTCTTAGCGAGGAACGCAATGTATTTTTGAAAAATTTAATCGCCAGAGCAAGAGAAATGGATTCAAGCAGGTTGATCACTGCTGCACTTGATACTCAGTCAGGAGAGAACGGGATCAAATTAATAGATGACCCATTGGCCGAGGCAGTTGATGTAATTGGTATTAACAGCTATTGTGGCTGGTATGTTGATACTCCAGAATCATGTCTCGATTATAAATGGAAAAATTTATATCAAAAGCCTATGGTTATTAGTGAAATGGGTGCGGGAGCGCTTCAAGGCCTGCATGGAACAGCTGATGAACGTTGGACTGAAGAATATCAGGATTATGTATTTAGAACCAATCTGGAAATGATGGATAGCATTGATTTTTTGAGAGGTATTGCGCCTTGGATCCTTATGGATTTCCGATCAGCAAGGAGGCATTTAAAGAAAATTCAGATGGATTTCAACAGAAAGGGCTTGATTTCTGAGCAAGGTAAAAAGAAGAAAGCCTTCTATACCTTACAGAAGTATTATAAAGACAAGAATTGAGTCATTCCTTTATCATAGCTGCTTCTAGGTGTAATTTCATTTAAGGTTAGTGTTTAGTGCTAATTCTTCCGAAAAACCTGGAACTCTTTTTTGGGATGCTTTATACAAGGGATATTTTTCTAAACTGATTTCTTCACCAAAGATCATCTGTATTTAACCGGCCTTAAAAAGATCTACGATTTTTATAAAAAAGGCAATGACCTTTCATCTTTGTTACCTGGTAAGGTTACTTTAGAGTATTTAGAAAAAATCCAGGCACTCCAACAAAAAGGGTTTGCTGTAAAATTCTAAACACTAAACCAGTGCTTATGAAGGGAAACGATACAGTAGATTTTATATTGAATAGTTTGAAATAGAGTTTTTTTAATTTGACTTTGTTGTATTTTTATGAGTAAATTCCTTATATGAGGAGGTTGAAAACATTTAGATATGGCCTTTTAGCACTTTTGCTATATACGGGAATATGCCCTGCCCAACAACACTTCCAGACAAGATTCCAAGTGCTAGATCATCGATCTGAACTTCCTGTTGTGTATGCGACAGTTATCCTTGAACATGCACAAGTTGGCGTTATTTCTGATGATAATGGTAACTTTAGAATACCAGGTATTTATAAGAGCCGGCAGGATACACTTAAAATCTCATGTATAGGATATAGCACAAAATTGGTTCCGCTGACGACTCAAAAAGAAAATGATATCAATAAGATCTTTTTGTCTCCTAAAGTAGAATCATTAGATGAAGTGAAATTATTTATTCATAAAAACGAGAAAAAAATGTCAGCCGGACGGATAGTAAAGGAAGCCATTAAGCGGATTCCTGATAACTATCCTGTTAAACCTTTTTCATATATAGGCTATTACAGAGACTATCAGCAGGTGGCTGACAGTAGTTATTTAGCTGATATGAATGTCGAAAATAAGAATGCGTATATCAATTTGAACGAAGGCGTCATTCAGGTTTTTGATGCAGGATTTGGCACAAACAGGCTCACGGATAACACAAATCAAACCGTTCTTTACGAATTTCAAAGTAATGAAAATTTCCCTATTGATACCGCGCTCACCATTCCCTATGACAATCGAAAACAAAAATACCTTGATGGCGTAATCATTTCACCTCTTGGGGGAAATGAATTAAATCTGTTACATCTTACCAATGCGTTGAGAAACTATAATCGTAATTCATTTTCCTTTGCACATGTGTTTAACAGACATTTTTTAGGTAACCATATCTTTAAGTTAAATAAACTACTTTATATGGATGATGAACCCATTTATACCATTGATTTTGTATCAAATTACAGAAGAGTAAATCCTGGCTATAGGGCTGAGGGAAGTATTTCCATCTCAAAACAAGATTTTGGAATTTATAATCTTGATTATAAGTTATTTAATGACCAGCATGATTTGTTGTACAGAGTGAATATTGCCTACAAACCTATGGGAGATCTTTATTATTTAAATTATATCACCTTCAACAATTATTTTGAGGTAAAAGGAGGGGGTTATTTTAAAGTTGATAAGGTGGAATATCATTATGAAAGTTCAAGTTTTCAAGTCTTTTTTAATGAAGCAGTAGATCCTGATTCAATAAAGGTATGGCATAAACAATTTAAGTTTATAATTGAATCCGAGCAAGTGTTAGTTCTGGATGTAAAGCTTATGGCTCCGGCTATATTAAAAATTAAGGTTAAATCGTCTAATCAAATTGACAAGGCCATTTTAAATGATGGGATTCGCTACGAAATCAATCATTTAAGAGACGTTAATGGGAGGATTTTGAATAAGAAGGACATATTGCACGCTGATCAATTCAGAGAATTTTTTGTTCAAAAGGTTTTTCCTGGTTCAAGATTTGACAGCAGTTATAATTTTGTTGATAAGTCGCTTCCTTTAAAGGCTTCCAAACTAAATACTTTCAAAGGCAAAGAAACCTATTGGATCAATACACCATTAAAAGCCAGTAAATAAAATTAAAAGTAATAATCCGTATCTTTGTAAGACTATCAAGAAAATGGAATAAAAGACATATCTGAAGTAACATTTTGATATAGAGCTTTTAATCTAATCCAAATCATATAAATGCCGAATGTTTCAAACGCCACTAATCGCGGATATATTTGCATTTTAAATAATATAAATGGGTTTGAAAAGATAAATAGCATAGATAAATTTCTTGTATGAAAAGAAAGAAAAACAGCATCGGGTTTCAATTTGAACTTTTCGAAGAGGTCACAAAAAGTCCTTTTGACAAGCTTTTTGATATCTTTAAAGAATTGATCACTCATACTTCAGGTGATTTTGATGAAGCCATGGATTGGTTGGAGCAGTTAGATAAAGAGTATCAGCTAACAGATGAAAACTACACCTTGGACGATTTTGTTGAAGATCTCAAAGAGAAAGGGTATATCAGGGAGGAGATTAAGCCTGATGGGACTTATGATAAAAAAATCACGGCTAAAACTGAAAGAGCGATCAGAAAAAATGCCTTAAACCAAATTTTCGGACAGATAAGAAAAAAAGGAGCCGGTCAACACAAAACCAAAACCAGTGGCCTGGGTGATGAGCATACAGGCGACCTGAGGGAATTTCGTTTTGGCGATGCCCTGGAAAACATAAATATTACAGAAAGTTTGAAAAATGCCCAGGTAAATCATGGTTTTGAGAATTTTGAACTTACGGAAAATGACCTGATCGTTGAAGATACGCATCACAAGGCTCAAATGAGTACGGTATTAATGATCGATATAAGTCATAGCATGATCTTATACGGTGAAGATAGGATCACCCCTGCAAAAAAAGTGGCGATGGCCCTTGCCGAATTGATCACCACGCGATACGCTAAGGATACTCTGGATATATTGGTTTTCGGTAATGATGCCTGGCCCATTCAACTCAAGGATCTCCCATACTTGCAGGTAGGACCATATCACACGAACACGGTAGCAGGTCTTCAATTGGCTTTGGATTTGTTAAGAAGGAAAAGAAACACGAACAAACAGATCTTTATGATCACCGATGGTAAGCCAAGTTGCGTGCGAATGCCGGATGGGACTTATTATAAAAACAGCAACGGCCTGGATGATTTCATTGTAGACAAATGCTACCAAATGGCGGCCCAAGCGAGAAAATTACATATTCCTATTACTACGTTTATGATTGCACAGGATCCCTATTTACAAACCTTTGTAGATGAGTTTACCCAGTCAAACAGAGGTAAGGCCTTTTATACAGGATTGGATGGTCTGGGCGAAATGATATTTCATGATTATGAAAACAACAGAAAAAAAAGAATACGATAATGGATATTAATATAAAAACTTTAGGAGAACTTAAGAAACAAGGGTATCAAAGCAGAAGCATTAAATCTGAACTTAGAGAGAACCTTATTGAGAATATTCGTAAAGGCAAAGCTTCATTTACCGGAATACACGGTTATGATGAAACCGTAATTCCACAGTTGGAAAGAGCTATACTCTCTGAACATAACATTAATCTTTTGGGTTTAAGAGGACAGGCCAAAACAAGGTTGGCAAGATTGATGGTACAACTTTTGGACGAATATATACCCGCCATTGCGGGTTCTGAGATCAATGACGACCCTTTACTACCCATAAGTAAGTTTGGAAGAGAGCAGGTCACATTATTAGGCGACGAAACCCCAATAACTTGGATTCACCGTGACAAAAGATTCTATGAAAAACTGGCAACTCCTGATGTAACTATTTCTGATTTGATCGGTGACATTGACCCAATCAAAGCTGCGAATTTGAAATTGAGTTATGCTGATGAAAGAGTCATTCATTTTGGAATGATTCCTCGTGCTAACCGTAGTATATTTGTAATTAATGAGTTACCAGATCTTCAATCAAGAATTCAGGTAGCTCTATTTAATATACTGGAAGAGGGTGATATACAGATTAGAGGTTTTCAATTGAGATTAGCTTTGGATCTGCAATTTGTTTTTACGGCTAACCCCGAAGATTACACGAACAGAGGGAGTATAGTGACGCCCTTAAAAGATAGAATTGGCTCGCAGATTTTGACACATTACCCAAAGTCTATAGAAGTGGCAAAGACCATTACAGCCCAGGAAGCAAAATTGCAAAAGAACAGAGTTTGTGATATACATATTCCTGAACTGGCAAAAGATTTGGTTGAACAAATTGGCTTCGAGGCACGAGATAGTGAATTTGTGGATAGTAAAAGTGGTATCAGCGCGAGAATGAGTATTACAGCCTATGAAAATCTATTAAGTACTGCAGAGCACAGATGTATTGGTTCGGGTGAGGCCCAAACCAGCATTCGTTTTGCCGATATTCTTGGAATGATCCCCTCGATTATTGGAAAAGTGGAATTGGTTTATGAAGGAGAGCAGGAGGGTGCAGCCTTTGTTGCGGAAAAATTGATTGGAAGCGCTTCTAAGACATTATTTGATAATTTTTTCCCAGCGATGAAGAAACTTAAGCATGAAGATGAAAAGGATGCTTATGATGGGGTGTTGCAGTGGTTCTTTGAGCAAAGTTCCTTTGAATTGATGGATGATGGTTCAGAGCAGGAATACAGTAACGCATTGAACAGCATCGCGGCACTTGACGAACTCATCACTACATATATGCCTGAAGCAAAACAAGATGATAAGCTTTTTATCAAGGAATTTATCTTGTGGGCACTAGTGGAATACAAAAAACTGAATAAAAAAAGGATCACGAAGGGCTTTGAATTTAAAGATACCTACGGGGCTTATTTGTCTAATTTATAAGTCAATTCGTTTCGGCTTGTTAAAAACGAAATAATAAAAACCAATTTTCAATATTTTTGTTTATCCTGTTAGGTAAAATAACAAACATAGAATTATGATTACATCTATTGTCTTGTTGGTTTTGGGGTTTGGAATTCCCTTCGGATATTTCTACTTTACAAAGAACCCTCAATTTGGAGGGAAACTTAGTAATGAGGATAAGATGCGTCTTCAAAAATCCAAACAATGGAAAAAAGGAATATTTCAGAATCAGTCCAGAACTACAATGGACATGAGTTTGACATCCTTACCCGGACTTATTCGAGAAAATATTAAAGGAAGGAAAACAAGAAATCCAAAAGATCAAATACCTATTAAATCTTTTGATAGCAATAAATTTAATCAGAATGGGATTCCTAAGTTTATTTGGTATGGTCACTCTACACTCTTAGTTCAGGTCAATAATAAGAACATCTTAATAGATCCGATGTTTGGCGCTGATGCTTCACCTGTAGGGCCGATAAGGACAAAAAGATTCTCAGGAGATAGTTTAAATGTAATAAAGAATCTTCCTCTAATTGATGCTGTTTTGATGACTCATGATCACTATGATCATCTTGATTTTGGTAGTATTCGAGACTTAAAACAAAAAGTAGAACGTTTTTTGGTGCCACTAGGGGTGGGAAGACATTTAGAACATTGGGGTATAGATAAAAAGATGATCACAGAGTTTGACTGGTGGCAGGAAATGCAGCTTTTTGATTTGGATTTTATTTTCACGCCGTCAAGGCATTTTTCAGGTCGTGGTGTTTTTGATCGAGCCAAATCTTTATGGGGAGGCTGGGTGATTAAATCTGAAAAGCATAGTATATACTGGAGTGGGGATGGCGGATATGATGAACATTTCAAAATAATAGGAGAAAAGTTTGGTCCATTTGACTGGGGATTTATGGAATGTGGTCAGTATAATGAGCGCTGGCATCAAATTCATATGTATCCCGAAGAAGCTGTATGTGCTGCTTTGGATGCGAAAGTAGCAAAAGCTATACCTGTGCATTGGGGTGCCTTTAGCCTTGCGCTTCATCATTGGAAAGATCCCATATCGAGATTTGTTCGAGAAGCTGAGCAAAGACAACAAGCCTATTTAGCGCCAAGGCTTGGAGCCATTGTTACTATGAGTATGGATAAGACCGATTCATGGTGGGATTCCTATATATAATCATGTAACAGCTTGTTGTATAATTTGGCTATTTATAGTGATGGTATTATCAGCTTGACTATTCCTAAAAAGGAAGAAGCAAAACCTAAGCCAGCCCGAACTATTGAGGTTTCCTAAATTTTAATACATCTAACTATTTAAGTACCATCAGATATTTTTTTGATGGTTTTTTTATGTTTTTTGTTCAAATGTCAGCTAGCTGACAAATTAAAAGCTTAATGAATTCTAAATTTGATGCTACAACTATAAATTATAATTCTATGTTCAAAAAGATTTTATTCGGAATACTGGCCGTTTCATTTTTATTGATTTCATGTAGTGATGATGACGATGAACCGAAAAACTTAGTACCTGGCACAATTTCAGGAGGACCATTTTCATTCATTGTTGATGGTACACCAGATATGGTAAGCGGTATTACATTAGACGATTCCTCCGCGACAGGAGATAATAGTACTTGGGTAATTACAGATGATGACGGTAATATTTTAGGAGTACCACCAACTTTAACAGCTGTAGAGGGTGTTGATTTTGACGGTGCTGGGGCTGGTGTTTGTCTTATCTGGTATTTGAGATATGATGATGGCCTTGTAGGCCTTGAACCAGGTATGAATGCAACTAATCTTGATGGAAACTTTGCACTTTCCAATTCGATTGAAGTGATCAGACAGGTGCCAAATGCAGGAACCATTGCGGGTGGTCCGTTTGTATTCTGTATTGACGGTACTGAAGATATGGTAAGCGGAATAACACTTGATGATTCAGAAGCTGTAGGAACTAATAATTCTTGGATAATTACGGATGATACAGGTGTCATACTTGGATTACCACCAACATTAGTAGATGTTGAAGGCGTGAATTTTGATGGTGCCGGAGCAGGAGTTTGCCTTATATGGTATATACGATATGAAGATGGTTTGACAGGTCTTGAGACTGGCATGAATGCAAATGATTTGCAGGGCGCCTTTGGCTTATCTAATTCAATCATGGTGACTAGAAATAATCCTGAAGCAGGTAGTATTTCCGGTGGGCCCTTTGAATTCACTATTGATGGTACTTCTGATTTTGTAACAGGAATACAACTTGATGATTCTAACGCAACAGGAACAAACAGCAATTGGGTCATTACTGATGATCAAGGGAATATTCTTGGATTGCCCCCAACCTTGACAGATGTTGAAGGTGTTGATTTCGATGGAGCAGGAGCCGGGATTTGTTTGATATGGTACTTGCGTTACGAAGAAGGATTGACTGGTTTGGAGGTAGGAATGAATGCTTCAAATCTTGATGGATGTTTTGATTTGTCGAATTCTATACAAGTAACCCGAACTTTACCCTAATATTTATTTATAATTGTTGAGAAGGCACTTGTATAAGTGCCTTTTTTTTGTTCAAAAAAGTTCTGATTTGACCCGATCAATATAAGTATCACTTACCGGAACACAGTGCTTTCCTATCATTAAATCTCTTCCTTTAAGAGCGCTCACTTTATTTCGGTTGATAATAAAGGATCTATGTACTCTTATAAATATTTTAGGATCCAAGGATTTTTCTAAGGATTTAAGACTTTGGTAAGACATTATTTTTTTGTCACTTAAATGATAGTGTACGTACTCTCCATCACTTTCAATAAAATTGATGTCTTCAAGAGAAAGCTTGTGTAAATCGTATCCTGACTTGACAGTGATGGTTTTAGTGATTTCACTGTTTTCTGAAATTTCAAGTTTGTTCACTGATTTTAAGAATCGCTCAAAAGTAATGGGTTTTAATAAATAGTCTAAAGCATTTAAATCAAACCCTTCTATGGCATATTCAGAATAGGCAGTTGTAAAAATTACCTTTGTTTTTGAATCAATCATTTTAGCAAAATCAGTCCCTTTCAAATCAGGCATTTGAATGTCTAAAAAAATGACATCTATAACAGTATCCTTTATAACATGCATGGCATCAATAGGGCTTTCAAAATCAGCAACCAATTCTAAAAAATCAATTTTATCAATGTAAGTTTTCAGCAATGTTCTTGCTAATTCTTCATCATCAATAACTAAACATTTAATTGTTCTCATGCTTGTTTTATATTGAGTTCAACCTTAAAGGTAGTTTTGTTTTCAGAAATTGTCAATTGATGCCTTTTGGGATATAATATAGCCAATCTTTTTTTTACGTTTTCAACCCCAATACCTCCAACTTCGTCTTTGTTGATGGCTTTTTTAGGGATACTATTTTCAATTTTAAAACTAATTTCATCAGCATCAGCATCAATTTTAATTGAAATAAAAGAATCCTTTATTTTTTCAATATCACTGTGTTTTAATGCATTTTCAATAAAAGGAATAAACAGCATCGGCGCAATCGAAACAGTATTGTTTAAAATGTTGAATTCAGTGGTAATTGGATAGTTTTTACTACTTTTTAGTGAATATAATTTTAGATAATTTTTAATATAATCAATCTCTTTTTTCAGAGGAACAACCTCCTGTTCGCATTCATATAAAACATAACGAAGCATATCAGACAAATAACTAATACTTTGTTGTGTTTTTTCAGAATCTATGGCTGACAACGCATAAATATTGTTTAAGGAGTTAAATAAAAAATGTGGATTTATTTGCGATTTCAAGAGTTTGAGTTCGGTTTGTAGATTCTCATTTCTATTTTTTATTGTTTCTTCTTCTTTAGTTTTTAAATATATGAAACCCTCTATTACTATCGCCAAAATATACGAGACAGATAGCATTAATATATGCATTAAAAATTTTGATGGTGGTTTTCTTAATTCATGAGGTGGGGGTCTTAACCCCATTTCATTTAAGGGTCTTGGACCTTCAATGGGTAAACCAAAAAGATTTGATAAAATATAGGAGGAAACAACAATAGCTAGAACAGATAGTATCGCAAAAAGCACATATTTTTGTTTAAATAGAAGCTGTGGACCAGCATAATAAATAAGTCCTCCAATGAGTGAAATTTGAAAAGCAAAAGCAACCAAATTCTCTGTTAATATGTCTTGGGTTGCATCTTGGTTAAGCCAAATAATTATTCCTATTACAAGCCATAAAACTGCTTGAATCAAAAGTCTTTTCAATTTATTCATAGTACAAATTAAAGGAAAAATAATTCATCTATTCAACAAAATGAATCAAAAAACGGAACTCTTTTAAGGGTATTACAGAATGAAGTTATTCATTCACAGAAAAGTTATGGCCATTCACTGAAATCTTCTATTTGCAGTTTTAATTTTTTGGAAATTTGTAGTCTAAATAGAAAACATTTGAAATCATGTCAATTAAAAGTATTAACGGTTGTATTGGTTGCGAAGAATGCATAAAAAGTTGCCC
>CAZQRD010000044.1:0-22506 GCA_964595535.1 uncultured Flavobacteriaceae bacterium
GCAGAAGCCTGGCCTGAGAATTTAACTTTTCCAGCTGTAAATCTGTCTAAAGCAGCTTGATCTTCAAATAGAATGATTTCCATATATTGCTGTCCTCCTGCTTGCAATCCGAAAGTTGCCTGAGCAAGTTTAGATTCTCCAATAACTGTTCTGTCATCAAATACCAATCCGGCTCCTCCAGCTCCTCCTATTCCAAGACCACCTTTTGTGACTTTTGGAAAAAACGCAAATGCATAAGCCTTGTATAAATGAGCTTCCACTTTTGGATTACTTTTTGCAAAATCAGCCAAAGAAGCTTTCACTTCATTTTGAAGTTTAGTGTCTTTCGGAAAAACAACTGTGATTTTTTTCTCAGTTACCGCTGCTGCAGCGTCTTCAACAGCATCAACCGCTTCTCCTGTAGCATCAACAGCATCTGAAGCTGCATCAGAGACTGCTTCTATTCCGTCCTCTACAGCATCAGCTGCATCAGCAGCCGCTTCTGTTGTTTCTTCAACAGCGGCATCCATGGCTTCACCAGCCTCCTTTTTCTCTGATTTGCATGAAAACGCGATAGCGCTTACCAGCATCACAGTAAAAAGTAATTTCATTAATTTCATAATTTTATAGTTTAGGGTTAAGTATTAAATGCAAATTACGAACATTTCGTTCTAAAATGCAATAGTTAAAGTATTTAGGTCACTGTATTTCATCATTCTGGACAACAATATCGATTTCTTGAATAGAGGCTACTGAATAAATATCACCTCCAGCTGTTTTCTCAATAATCGCTTTGATCCCATCTTCATTTATTTTGTTCTGATCAAAACTCACGACGCCAGAGCTGTCTTCAAAAGATACTTTCGCATAAGTTACACCATCTGTTTTGTATAATTTTGACTGGATCAACCGAGCACAACCAATTTCACAGGTCATACCTTTAATCTCAACTTTTACCTGTCGCAGGTTTTTTGCAATAACTTTTGCTTCAGGTTCTTCTTTTACTTCCAGCTTAGATTCTTTGTTGAATTCACAGGAAACAAAAATCAGGAACATTATCGCTATCGAAAAAAATTTAATGTGTACTTTCACGGGTTCATTATTTAATAATGATATGGCAAAAATAGGCATTATTTATTATCAAATACTCTTCAAATTATGAATAGTATGCAATCCAGATGGTTTATTTTAATCCTGCTTGCGCTTATCTGGGGCAGTTCTTTCATTTTGATGAAAAAAGCACTTATACATTTAAGCCCGGTTCAAGTGGGAGCCCTCAGGATTATCTTTACGGCACTTGCGCTTTTTACCGTTGGTTGTAAAAATATTTCGAGCGTTACCAATAAACAATGGTACTACATCGCTTTGACAGCTATATTGGGCACTTTTTTTCCAGCATTTATGTTTGCCTTTGCTATCGAAAATATCGATAGTTCGATTGTATCTATTCTCAATTCACTAACTCCTCTTAATACCTTACTTGTAGGTTCTCTTTTTTTCAGTTATAGTTTTTTGCGGAAACAATTTTTTGGAGTGATCATTGGATTAATAGGCGCTCTGATTCTTATACTGAAAGGAGCTGAACTTAATCCGGATCAAAACTATTTGTTTGCTTTATTGATCGTTTTCGCCTCCATCGGTTATGCCATCAATGTGAATATTCTTAAAAAGCATCTGGATGACCTTAGTGCGCTCACCATAGTTACAGGAAATTTTATCATCATCTTTATACCTGCTTTGATCATCCTCTGGTGGACCGATTTTTTCGATTTTGCCTATATAAAAGAAGCGGAGACCTCCCTACTCTATCTAGTTCTGTTGTCAGTTTTTGGAACGGCTATGGCAAAAACCTTGTTTAATAAACTCATTCAAATGACGTCTCCCATCTTTTCAAGTTCTGTGACCTATCTGATCCCGATTGTCGCCATATTTTGGGGAGTATGGGATGGCGAAAGACTCTACTTTGGGCAATTTCTAGCAGGTACATTAATCCTTCTAGGCGTATATCTTACCAATAAAGGTAAATGATCATTCTGTTAATATATACGAACCAGATTCTTATGGGGATAATGCCTTTAAAAAGTTTTCATCATGTAATAAAAAGATGTATATTTGCACCCGCCTAAATGGAATGGGCAATAATTTTTATTAAAAGCAAAAACATAAATCCATGTACGCAATTGTAGAGATAGCAGGGCAGCAATTTAAAGTTGCTAAAGACCAAAAGGTTTTTGTTCATCGCTTGGAAGAGAAAGAAGGATCGAAAGTTTCTTTTGACAAAGTTCTTTTACTTGATGATGGCAAAATTACTATTGGCGCCCCAGTTATAGAAAATGCAGTAGTAACTGCAAAAGTTCTGGGTCATCTTAAAGGTGACAAAGTAATCGTTTTCAAAAAGAAGCGAAGAAAAGGTTTTAAAAAGAAAAATGGTCATCGTCAGTATTTATCTGAGGTCCAAATTGAAGGTATTTCGGTTAAGGCTCCGGCTAAAAAAGCAGCAGCCAAGACTGAAGAAACCAAAACTGAGAAAGTAGTAGCTAAAAAACCAGCTGCTAAAAAGACAGCAACAAAAGAAACAAAGGCCCCTGCAAAAGCAGCTCCTAAGAAAGCGGCTCCTAAGGCAGCAGCTAAAAAACCAGCTGCAAAACCAGCTGCAAAAAAGGAAGAAAGCCCTAAAAAATAAATTAAAACAGTAAAAATATTAGATCATGGCTCATAAAAAAGGTGTAGGTAGTTCTAAGAACGGTAGAGAATCAGAATCGAAACGATTAGGAGTGAAAATCTTTGGTGGTCAAGGCGCAATAGCTGGAAACATTCTAGTTCGTCAAAGAGGTACTAAACATCATCCAGGTGAAAATGTATATATGGGTAAAGACCATACTTTGCATGCTCAAGTGAATGGAATCGTAAAATTTACTAAGAAAAAAGATAATAGATCATATGTATCTATTGATCCAATGGAAGCTTAGTTCTTAGTTAAGACATAAAAAAAGCCCTTGCAAATGCAAGGGCTTTTTTTATGTTAAAAGATTTTCTACTTATTTCACCATTTGTATTTCATAAATTTTATTTTTGTTTGATGATCATTCAATCAATTCTACATTGAGCACTTTAAAACGGTTTTTCAGAGATACTATTATTTACGGGATTGCCGCCGTTTTACCCAGAGCAATCAATATTATATTGGTGAAACTTCATACCAATACCCTTGTATCTGAAAAATATGCTGAGAGCACTATCTATTTTGTTTATGCAGCTTATTTCAATGCACTGCTTACCTATGGGATGGAAACTGCATTCTTCAGATTCTTCACCAAAGAAAAGGAAAAGGGAAAAATAATTTCAACAGCATTTTTAAGCTTGTTTTTTACTACCCTGCTTTTTATGATCACAGCTTTTATTTTTAGTGAATCTTTAGCTTTTTATCTTGGTTTTTCCAGTGCGCTACCCCTACAAATTTTGATTCTTGTTACCACCTTTGACACTTTAATGGTCATCCCCTTTGCTTATCTAAGGGTGAACAACAGACCCATAAAATTTACTTTTTATAAAGTTTTGAATGTGGTCATCTTTGCAACTTTTAATTTATATTTTCTTTTGTACGTACCTAATGCATTAGAACATGGAAATTATGTGCCAGGATTTATTGCCAGTGGTTTTAACAATCATCCTTTGGTTCTGTATATATTCATTGCAAATTTAATCGCCAGTATAGTAACCTTCTTGATGCTATTCCCAATAGTCTTTAAATTCAAGATTAATTTTGATAAAAAAACGCTATACCAAATGCTGGCATATGGCATTCCAATCATGGTGAGTAGCCTGGCCTATGTAACAAATGAGAATCTTGACAAATTACTTATCACCAAATATCTTGGTAAAGAACAAATGGGTATTTATGCAGCTTGCTATAAATTAGGAGTGTTCATGTCATTGTATATCATGGCGTTTAAAATGGGTGCGGAACCTTTCTTTTTCAATCACGCCAAGGAAAAAAATGCAAAGCAAACCTACGCCAGAATTTTAAACTGGTTTATCATTTTTGGCGCTTTATTCATGATCATCATCGTCGGATTTATAGATCAATTTGCCCTTCTCCTTTTGGGAAGATCAGAATATTTTCAAGCTCTTGAGATCGTACCTGTGATTCTTTTGGCCAACTTATTCCTAGGCATTTATTATAACCTTGCGGTATGGTTCAAACTCACTGATAAAACCCGATATGGCATGTATTTTTCAGTTCTTGGTGCCCTTGTTACCATTGGCCTTAATATCGTTTTTATTCCAAAAATTGGTTATATGGCTTCGGCCTGGGCAACTCTAATCACTTACACCTTCATTACCTTGCTTAGTTATTTTTACGGAAAAAAATATTACCTCATTCCCTACCCTTTGAAACCCATTTTTTTGACCTTGTTGGTCACGATAGGAGGGAGTTATTTATCATTTATGCATTTCAGAGGCAACTATATCGTTTCAATTGCAATTATTCTGGCTTTCTTAGGCATTACAATCTGGACTCAAAAATCTGAAATTAAACAAATATGGAAAACGTAATCATCAACATCATCAATAAGTCGGCTCATCCAACTCCTTCTTATGAAACCAGTTCCTCAGCCGGAATGGACCTTAGAGCAAATCTAAATGAAGCCATCACGCTCAAACCCCTGGAAAGAGCTATTATAAAAACAGGCTTATTTATAGCCTTGCCTCCGGGCTTTGAAGCGCAGGTAAGACCAAGAAGTGGACTGGCCGCCAAATTTGGCGTAAGCGTACTTAATGCCCCAGGGACTATTGATGCTGATTACAGGGGTGAGATAGGTGTAATTCTTGTCAATTTATCTAATGAAAACTATAGCATAAATGACGGTGACAGAATAGCACAATTGATAATTGCACGGTACGTACATACTAAATGGGAGGAAGTAAGCGTTCTAGATGTGACCAAACGCGGACAAGGCGGATTTGGTAGTACAGGTATTTAAACAATTTAGATCACATTTAAAAATATTCTTCTTTTGAAAATAATTAAATATATTTTAATATTCGCATTTGCACTCGGGTATGCCCAGGATAAGAATGATGATAAACTACTGACAATGGCATCCGATGCCTGCGAGTGTATATCTAAAATCGAATCAGCACTAGAAAGCAAAAATCAAAACATCAAGGAATGTATCAAAACATCTTTAGAAAAAGCAGATAAAGAAAATGCAGAAAAGCTAGATCTTGAGATGACATATAAAATGGTAGAAAACTACCTGGTTCAACACTGTCAGCCACTTAAAGAATTGGCTTTTACAGAAAACAAAAAATTTAAATACGCATCTTCCGACAATGTACTTGCACAACTGGCCTATGATGATGGGATGGAATACATCAATGATGGTGATATTGAAAATGCCATACTAAAATTCACAAAAGCAGTTCAAATTGATCCTAATTTTGCCTTTGCCTGGGACAATATGGGAATCAGCTACAGAAAGAACGAACAATACGAAAAAGCCATTGAAGCCTATTTGAAATCGCTTGAGATCTATCCGGACGGGAGACTTCCCCTGCTCAATATTGCCATTACCTATAATCTGAATAAGCAATATATCGAAGCGGTTACTTATTATAACAAATTCATCAAAATTTATTCTGAAGATCCAGAAGGGTACTATGGACTTGGTCTTATTTTATATACTCAGGATCAGGAAGAGGCCGGACTTGACCACCTTATCAGGGCCTATACAATTTATACTTCTCAAAATTCACCTTACCGGGCTGATGCTGCGAAAAAGATCGGTTATATGTACAAAGATCTGAAAAATCAAGACAAGCTTGAAGTCTTTAACAAAGTAGCCGATAAATACAATTTAAAGGTTCAAAATAATTAAGATCTCACTTTTTCGATCACGTTGTCAATTCTATCCATGGTCTTTTGAGGAATATATCTTTTGGTTGCCAATATGATTCCAAAGATGATAAAAAAGACACCCAACGCATGACGAATTTTTCTTAAAACAACCGGTGTTAATTTTGCCTTTAACTGTTTTGCCGCAAGAATCTTAATTATATCAGTTAATAAAAAGGTACTTATTACTATGGCAAAATAATTGAATACTTTTCCCGAATCCACCTGAAAATTCGAACTAACGGCGATGACTATGGCTAGCCAAAAAGCCAGCACTCCAAAATTAATAGTATTTAAAAAGAATCCTTTCAGGAAAAGACCAGGATAATTGTTTGATTCGACCACTACCAACTCCTTGTCAGTAACGATCTTTTTGGTTTTTTGATAAAAGATGGTATACAATCCATAACCTACAAGCACCAATCCACCGATCATAAAAATCCTTGGATCATCCTCTATCTTTTGTAAGATCGTCACACTTCCATAATAAGATATCGTGATAAACATTGTATCGGCTAATATCACGCCCAGATCAAATGTAAAAGCAGCACGAAATCCTTTGGTAATACTTGTTTCTATCAATGTAAAAAAAACCGGTCCAACCATAAAGGCCAGTCCGAAACCTAATAATACCGCATTGACATATTCATTGATCATAGGGTAAAATTTAAAATGGTCATTAAATACTAAACGTCGTCGTAATTAATTTTTATACTTGAGGTAGTGGGGTGTGCCTGACAGGTTAGAATCAAACCTTCCTCAATTTCATCATCATCTAAAATAGTATTTCTTTCCATAACGGCAGTGCCTTCAATTACTTTTGCCAGACAACTACTGCAAACTCCTCCCTGACATGAGTAAGGAGCATCAAGACCTTTGGCAATGGCAGCATCAAGTATAAGCTCATCCATTCTCATGTCAAAGGTAGTTTCTGCATCATCGAGAACAATTGAAATCTTTACATTTCCATTCAATGATTTTGTCACTTCTTTTTTATAGGAAGTCGCGCTAAATAACTCCACCTTGATTGCATCTTCATGCACACCATTATTGATCAGAACTTCTTTTGAAGTATTGATCAATTCTTCAGGGCCACAAAGAAAATGGGTGTTAAAATTCCATCCAGAAAAATCAGTTTTCAAAAGCCCTTTAATCATTTTAGCGTCTATTCTGCCAAACAATGCTTTATCACTGATGATCTTGCTATAAACATATTGAATCTTCAACCTTCCTTGGGAGGATGCCTCCAGAGTATCAAGCTCCTTTTTAAATATGGTCTTATCGTCTGATTTGCTCCCATAGATTAGTACAAATCTGCTGCTTATTTCGTTTAACAATACAGCCTTGATCATCGAAATAACAGGAGTAATACCACTTCCCGCGACAATGGCCAAATAGTCTTTTTGATTCTTATCATTAGTCTCCAAAACAAAACGGCCTTCCGGTGCAGCTACATCAACTAAATCACCTTGTTTTAAAACCTTATTGGCAAAATGCGAAAATCTGCCTTTATCAACCTCCTTGACTGCTATTCTGAGTTCTCCACTATCGGGAGAAGAACATATCGAATAGGCCCTTCTTAAAAGGCTGTCTTGCAAATCTTTTTGAATTGTAATGTATTGCCCAGGCAAAAACCTGAATTCTTTTTCTAACTCATTGGGAACTTCGAATGCCACTGATACGGCATCTTCAGTTTCCCGTCGTACCTCCTTCACACGGAGTTTATGAAATATAGACATTGAAGCGTATTAATTTAATTGCAAAAATACGAAATTGTTTTACGATATCTGATTAATTGATCCTTAATGATGCTTGGAAATCTCATCAGAAAGCTCGTTTTTATCATCGTCATTATAGGGGAAGTATTCTTTTAATTTTTCCCCTGCATGACGTATACCCAGCACCAACCCCTTTTTAGGATTCCCTTTCATAAATTCGTTAATCACGTCATTTTTGACACTTCCCCAAAAGTCAACCGGCACTACCTTGTCAATCCCTTCATCTCCAATAATAGCGAATTGATGATCATCCACAGCAACATAAAACAAAACACCATTCTTAAATTCTGTTTTATCCATTCCCAATTCAAAGAATAATTCCTGTGCCCTGGCAATAGGCTCCCGATCATGGCTCTTTTCCAAATGAACCCTTATTTCGCCCGAAGTATTGCTTTCCGCTTCCTGGATAACAGCGATTACCTCCTGTTCCTCCTGGTTTGTTAAAAATTGTTCTACTTCCATAAGTTCCTCTTTGATAAAAAAGAAGCCAAAGCAAAAGCTTTGGCTCCAAGTTACTATGTTCTACGAATTAATTGAAATCCACAGTTGGCACCTGTTCACTTCCAGGAGCTGCTTGAAATAAGGCCATCGGTTCAAAATTTAAAAATCCGGCCACAACACTGGCAGGAAATTTTTTCACATAAATATTATAATCCTTTGCCTGTTCATTAAATCTATTTCTTTCCACATTGATCCTGTTCTCAGTTCCTTCAAGTTGGCTTTGCAATTCCAAAAAGTTTTGATTTGCCTTGAGGTCCGGATATCTTTCAACCACCACCATCAATTTGCTCAACGCACCTGACAGAGAATTTTGTGATTGCTGAAACGCGGCCATTTGTTCTGGACTAATATTACTTGGATCAATTGTTGTTTTTGTTGCATTGGCCCTTGCCTGAATAACGGCCTCCAAAGTTTCCTTTTCAAAATCAGCATAACCCTTTACTGTACTTACAAGGTTAGGGATCAGGTCTGACCTTCTTTGATAGGCACTTTCAACATTGGCCCATTGGGTTTTGGCGGTTTCCTGTTTTTCAACCATCGTGTTGTTCAAGCCAACACCCCATTTGAATACGCCAATAATAACAACTACAATAATAATTAGGGGAAGCCATTTTTTCATGATATTCTATTTAAATTTAAAGTTGGTTCTTGATTTCAACAAGTTCGTTTTTGATCTCTTCCAGCCGCATAATGATCTTGTGCTTTGAAAAAATCTCATCCGGTTTTTCCTTAAGTTTCTTTTTGGCTCCTTCAAGGGTAAACCCCTTTTCTTTAACCAAAAAATAGATCATTTTCAGATTCTCCAAATCTTCAGGGGTAAACAATCTGTTACCCTTTTTATTCTTTTTTGGTTTTAGAACTTCAAATTCATTTTCCCAAAATCTAATCAAAGAAGTGTTTACACCAAAAGCCTTGGCCACCTCCCCTATTTTATAATATCTTTTATCCTGTAAGTCTATTTGCATTAGTCAAGTGATTGTCCTTCTTGCGAAGCCATTTTTAACATTTCCTGAAATTCTTGTGGTGACAAATCACCATAGTAGAAGTTAATAGGATTAACTTGTTGCTTGTTATAGCGAACCTCATAGTGTAAATGAGGCGCTTGTGAACGACCTGTACTTCCGACGTAACCAATCAGGTCACCTCTTTTAACTTTCTGACCTCTTTTTACATTGTATTTAGACAGATGAGCATACAAGGTTACATATCCAAAACCATGATCTATTCTAATGTGTTTTCCAAAGCCTGAAGATCTGGCGTCTGCTCGCGTCACTTTACCATTACCCGTTGAGTAAATAGGTGTTCCTTTTGGAGAGGTAAAATCCATCCCTTTGTGCCTTTTTCGTGCCTTGGTAAAAGGATCCAGTCTCCAGCCAAAACCTGAAGCCATTCTCGTAAGATCCTGTTTACTCACGGGCTGAATCGCAGGTATTGATGCCAGCAATTCTTCTTTGTCTTTGGCAAGGTCAATGATCTCATCCAACGACTTGGATTGTACATATAATTGTTTAGAAAGAATGTCGATGTTTCTCCTAGAATTAATGATCATTTGAGAATTATCAAATCCTTCCATAGATTTATAGCGATTCACTCCTCCAAATCCTGCTTTTCTCTGTTCTTCAGGAATGGGATTAGCTTCAAAATAAGTTCTATAAATATTATTATCTCTTTTTTGAATTCCGTCAAGTACTTCCTCCGCCTGGGTCATTTTCTTTTCCATCAATTCATAATGAAGTTTCATGTTCTCCAACTCACGCTTAAGCACCTTTTGCTTTGGTGATTCAACGAACTGGTACATGAAAAATACGATCAATCCTCCCATCATGGCTGATGCCACAACAAAAACCATCATTTTTCTGAATCTATCGCGCTTTCGAAGCTCTATTTTCCTATACGATAAGGTATCAGAATCGTAATAATATTTTACCTTCGCCATAATTATAAATATACTATTTTTACAACTAAAATTGGCCTAGATCAGCTGCATAAAAAACAAATTTACAATTTTTTTTTGTCTCTGATATATCTGAAAGATATCGCTTTTAATAATATTTTATGACTTCACAGGAAATCAGAAAACAATTTTTGAACTTCTTTGCTTCCAAAAAGCATGAAATAGTTCAATCAGCTCCGCTGGTCAATAAAAATGACTCTAGCTTAATGTTCGTCAATGCAGGGATGAATCCTTTTAAAGAGCTTTTTCTTGGGCAGAAAGATCCAACTCACCTTAGAATTACTGACACTCAAAAATGCTTAAGAGTTTCGGGAAAACACAACGATCTGGAAGAGGTTGGGATGGATACCTATCATCATACCATGTTTGAAATGCTTGGCAATTGGAGCTTTGGTGACTACTTTAAAAAAGAGGCCATTTCCTGGGCTTGGGAGCTATTGACCGAAGTTTTTAAAATTGATAAAGACAGTTTTTATGTGACAGTTTTCGAGGGAGACGAGGATGACGACCTCTCATTTGACCAGGAAGCTTATGATTTCTGGAAAAAGCATATACCCTCCGAAAGAATCCTTAAAGGAAATAAAAAAGATAACTTTTGGGAGATGGGGGCGCAAGGACCATGTGGCCCGTGCAGCGAAATCCATGTCGACATAAGGTCTGAGGAAGAAAAAAAGCAGGTGCCTGGTAAAGATCTGGTCAATATGGACCATCCTTTGGTTATAGAAATCTGGAACCTGGTATTTATGGAATTTAATCGCAGAGCAAATGGATCGCTGGAGAAACTTCCTGATAAACATGTAGACACCGGTATGGGTTTTGAAAGGTTGTGCATGGTTATCCAGAAAGTGCAATCAAATTACGATACAGATGTTTTTATGCCAATCATCAGGGAGATCGAAACTATTACCGACACCAATTATGGTAAGGATGAAAAGACCGATGTTGCCATTCGCGTTATTGCAGACCATGTAAGAGCCGTGGCATTTGCCATTGCAGATGGGCAATTACCTTCCAACACAGGGGCGGGTTATGTAATCAGGAGAATCTTGAGGAGAGCTATTCGCTATGGATTTACTTTTTTGAATAAAAAAGAACCTTTTATTTATCAGCTGGCTAATGTTTTGGAACAACATATGGGTGAAAATTTTCCAGAAATCATTTCACAAAAACACCTGATTCACAACGTAATCAAGGAAGAGGAACAGTCATTTTTAAGGACCCTTGACCAGGGTTTGATCTTGCTCGACACGATCATCTCCAATGCAAAAAACAAGAGGATTTCAGGTAAAAAAGCTTTTGAATTGTATGACACATACGGTTTTCCAAAAGACCTGACATCCCTTATCCTGCGTGAAAAAGGGATGAAATTCGACGAAGAGGAATTCGATGCGGAAATGAGCAAACAAAAGTCGCGCTCAAGAGCTGCTGCTGTAGTTGATACAGATGATTGGAATATCCTTTTAGATGATAAGGAACAGGAATTCATCGGATATGACTATTTGGAGGCCGATGTAAAGATCACAAGGTACAGAAAAGTCACTTCGAAAAAAGATGGCGACATGTACCAGCTTGTTTTCAATATGACTCCTTTCTATCCTGAAGGAGGTGGCCAGGTGGGCGATAAAGGTTATCTTGAAATGAGCAATGGTAGCGTTATTTATATTCTGAATACCAAGAAAGAGAATAACTTAATTCTTCACTATGCGAAGAACCTACCTGATGATCCGTCTCAAAAATTTAAAGTGGTAGTAGATGAGGAACAGCGTTTCAGAACCATGTGTAACCACACTGCCACGCATTTGCTTCATCAGGCTCTTAGGACAGTTCTTGGTACTCATGTGGAACAAAAGGGATCTGCTGTGCATGCTAAAAACCTGAGATTTGATTTTTCGCATTTTTCAAAACTAAGTTCTGAAGAATTGAAATCCATAGAAAATTTCGTGAATGCAAGAATTCAGGAAAGCATTGCTCTGAACGAAAACAGACAGGTACCTTTGGACAAAGCCAAAAAATCGGGAGCTATTATGCTTTTTGGTGAAAAATACGGTGACACAGTAAGAACAATTAATTTTGGTAAATCAACAGAACTTTGTGGTGGAACACATGTAAAAAACACCGGAGACATCTGGCACTTTAAGATCATGACTGAAAGTGCTATAGCTTCAGGAATTCGAAGGATTGAGGCCATTACCAATGATGCGGTAAGAGACTATTATTTCGAACAGGATGAGACCTATGGAAAAATCAAAGCAGTTCTTAAAAACCCGGGTGATTTGCTAAAATCGGTTCATAACCTTCAGGAGGAAAACACCAAACTGAAAAAAGAAATCGAACAACTCAATAAGCTTAAAGCAGCATCTTTTAAAGACGATCTGATCAAAAATATAAAGGAGATTAATGGTGTTAATTTTATTGGAGCACTACTTGACGCTGATGCAGCTTCTATGAAAAGCATCGCCTTTGAAATAGCAGGAGAACTTGATAACCTATTCTTTATTGGAGGTTCTGATCTTAATGGGAAAGCGCTTTTAACGATTTATATTTCTAAGAACCTTGTTGAATCTAAAAATCTGCATGCGGGTAATATCGTTCGCGAACTTGGAAAATTCATTCAGGGAGGTGGTGGCGGTCAGCCATTTTTTGCTACTGCCGGAGGAAAGGATCCTTCGGGCTTGAAACAGGCACTGGAGGCTGCTGAAAAAATGCTGGAAAATTAAAATGGTCAGACTCAAACACATCGTGACAACTGTCGTATGTTTGATTTCCTTTTGGGGATTTTCACAATCCAAGGAAATCGATAAAATTACGCTTCACTATAAAGATACCCTTCAACTCGATTTTTACAGTTCCAAATCGGTCAGCAAACAGCCTGGCCCTTTATTGGTCTTAATGCATGGTGGCGGTTTTGCATCTGGTAAAAGAGATGGCACCGATGAAAGCAGTTTTTGCATGAATATGGCAGAAATGGGTTACGCCGTAGCTTCTATTAGTTATCGATTAACCCGAAAAAATGATCCGTTTAACTGTGACTGTGCTACTGAGAAAAAAATGAACTCTTTTATTAGTGCCTCAGAGGATCTTTCTGAAGCGCTTCAATTTATGCGGCAGGAAAAAGAGCTTATTTTTGACAGAAATACAATTATTCTTATAGGAAGCAGCGCAGGTGCGGAAGCAGTTTTACATACTGCTTTTATGAGTAAAGATTATCGTTTTAGTCATATTCCTGAAACACAAATTGCTGGAGTGATCTCTTTTTCGGGAGCTGTGTCAAATGCTTCATATATCACTAAAGAGAACGCTGTTCCGTCTTTATTTATACATGGGAAAAAAGATGAGCTTGTACCCTATGGAACTGCATCTCACCACTATTGTTCAGAAGACCGCGCTGGTTACCTTATGCTTGATGGCCCTGCAACACTAACAGATAATTTAAAAAAACAGGGGGCTTCCTTTATACTTGCCTTCGATCCTGAAGGAAATCACGATTGGGCCAATAAAGCCTTTTTAAAAACAGATATAGTAAACAGGTTTATACAGGACCTCATACTTGATCAAAAGTTTGTTCAGGCCTATATTCAACTTGAAGCAAATGACCAGGTCATTGATACGACCACCAATTAGAGATGAAATTCAGAACAGACATAAAATGTTTACCGGGTTCAGTTAAAATTGATCATCAATCAGACGTGGTATTGTTAGGTTCTTGCTTTTCTGAACATATGGAAGAGAAGTTTAATTATTTCAAATTCAACACCTTTGCCAACCCTTTCGGAATACTTTTTCATCCCAAGGCAATAGAAAATGCTGTACAACATTGTGTAAACCAGACCCTTTACAAGCATACTGATTTGATTGAATACAAAGAGATTTGGTTAAGTCTTGACCATCACAGCCGGTTTGACCAAAGAGACCAACAGCAGGTTCTCAAAAGCATCAATAAAAAGATAGAAATTGGATATCAAGCCTTGCAAAAAGCCTCTCATGTGATCATTACATTAGGTACTTCATGGGTTTATAAGTGGGAAAATGATGAACGTATTGTTGGCAATTGTCATAAGATCCCTCAGAAATATTTTAGCAAGGAACTCCTTACTTCTCAGGAGATCCTGATCAGTTTAAGACAACTAATGGCTCATATAAGAAGCATTAATAAAAATGTCTCTTTTATATTTACCGTAAGCCCTGTAAGGCACCTCAAGGATGGTTTTACTGAAAACACTTTGAGTAAAGCCTTATTGCACAAAGCCATACATGAATTACTGAATGATGAATCGGTTCATTATTTTCCAGCCTATGAAATCATGATGGATGATTTGCGAGACTATCGGTTTTATAAAAATGATTTGGTCCACCCAAATGAAATGGCAGTTGACTATATCTGGGAATTGTTTAAAAAATCATGGATTAGTGAGATTTCAATCGAAACCATGATCAAAATAGAAGATATTCAAAAATCATTATCGCATAGAGCTTTTGATCCTGAATCTGAAGCCCATAAAAAATTTCTAAGAAGTCTTGAACTTAAAATTGAACATCTTCAAACAGGCTATCCTCAAATTAAATTCAAAAAAAAAGGAAGTGAATAGCACTTCCTTTTTTGAATATATCTTATAAATTTATTTGATGCAATTTACAACATTGCCCCATGGGCCTCCGTTGATGGCATCTATACCGTGTTGCTTTAATATTGTAGCAGCTGAACCGCTTCTGGCTCCACTTCTGCAACAGGTAATAATTGACTTATTCAAACTCCCTATCTCTTGCAAATGACTACCGATGGTGTTCAAAGGAATGTTCTTAGATCCCTGCACGTGTCCTTCTTCAAATTCCTCAATCGTTCTTACATCAATCACAACCGCACCTTTTTCCAAATACTGCTCAACTAAATCAACGCTAGTGCTTCCTCCGAATAAATTAAATATTCCCATATACTTTTATTAATTACAAATTTTCTGCAAATGTCTAAAAAATCTATCAATATTATGTAACGCTCGTTACAATAACTTGATTTGAAATGCCTAAAGCCCTGATACGCGACCCGAAAACGCAGCTACAACCAGCTGACACCATCAATTTATACCATTTTAACATTCAAGCATTAACCTCCTATCTAGTAAAAAGCATCTCACGATATTTTACCAAGGGCCACAATTCGTCATCAATCATCAATTCGAGCTTGTCACAATGATAGCGGATCTCTTCAAAATAAGGTTTTACTTTTTCGCAATACATGTGGGCCTTTTTCTCTTGATCCAAGGTTTTATTGGCCATCTTTCTTTCCTCCACCATGGCGTTGGTTTTGCTGGTGATCCCCGAGATATGTTCGGAGATTCTTTTGATCAGGTCCATCTGTTCCTTGGCTACGGTTTCAAATTCTTTACTGAATACTTCCTTTAAACCTTTGACGTTTTCTATAAGGGTATTCTGATAGTTAACCGCAGTTGGAATTACATGGTTCATGGCAACATCTCCCAAAACGCGACCTTCTATCTGGATTCTTAAAGAATACGCCTCCAGAACGATCTCATGTCTGGCACACAATTCCTTCTCATTCATAACTTCCATTTCCTTGTAAAGGTCAATTGCCTTTTTACTCACCTTAACTTTTACAGCTTGAGGTGTTGTTTTATTATTGCTGAGTCCTCGTTTCGCGGCTTCCTTTTCCCATTCTTTACTATAACTGTTTCCTTCAAAAAGAATATTCTTTGATTGTTTAATATACTCTCTAAGGATGTTAAAAATCGCTTCATCCTTTTTAAACGATTTATTATCAATTAATTTATCAACTTCCGCCTTGAATTCTTTTAATTGCTTCGCCACTATAGTATTTAAAACCGTCATGGAATTTGCGCAATTGGCCATAGAACCAACCGCTCTGAATTCAAATTTATTTCCTGTAAATGCAAAGGGTGAAGTTCTGTTTCTATCTGTGTTGTCTAAAAGAATTTCAGGTATCTTACCCACAACATTTAATTTAAGATCTGTTTTCTCTTCAGGAGACAGTTTCCCATCAGTTACGTTTTCTAATTCCTTTAGAACTGATGTTAATTGTTCTCCAATAAATACTGAAATGATGGCCGGAGGAGCTTCATTTGCTCCCAATCGATGGTCATTACTTGCCGAGGCCACTTCTGCCCTCATAAGTTCTTCATAGGTATGAATTGCCTTGATGGTATTTACGAAGAACGTTAGAAACTGTAAGTTTCTCATTGGCGTTTTTCCAGGACTTAGCAAATTGACTCCGCCATCTGTAGTTAAAGACCAATTGTTATGTTTTCCAGATCCGTTGATTCCTTGAAATGGTTTTTCATGGAGCAATACCTTCAACTGATGTTTTGAAGCAACCTTACCAATAACATCCATTAAAAGTGAATTGTGATCAACCGCCAGATTGGCCTCTTCATAAATAGAAGCAATTTCAAACTGATTTGGAGCCACCTCATTATGCCTTGTCTTTACCGGTATACCCAACTTAATACACTCCACTTCCAGTTCGATCATAAAGCTCATTACCCTTTGGGGTATACTTCCAAAGTAGTGATCGTCTAATTGCTGTCCCTTCGCTGATGACTGCCCTAAAAGTGTTCTGCCCGTTAAGACAAGATCGGGTCTTGACAAGACCAGGGCTTTATCGATCAGAAAATATTCTTGTTCCCACCCTAAAGATGCATTGACCTTTGATACGTTTTTGTCAAAATATCTGGCAACCCCTGTAGCCTGCTTATCTATCGCATTAAGGGCCCTTAGTAAAGGTGTTTTATTATCAAGAGCCTCTCCCGTATATGCGACAAAAATCGTTGGAATGCACAAAGTCGTCCCATAGATAAAAGCCGGAGAAGTTGGATCCCATGCCGTATAGCCCCTTGCTTCGAAGGTATTCCTGATCCCTCCGCTGGGAAAGCTCGAAGCGTCGGGTTCCTGTTGAACCAGTTCGTTTCCTCCAAACCTTTCCAAGGCTTTCCCGTCTGACCCAAGCTCAAAAAAAGCATCGTGTTTTTCTGCAGTTCCTCCCGTAAGAGGCTGAAACCAATGAGTATAATGTGTAACTCCTTTAGATAAAGCCCAGTTTTTCATTGAATTCGCAACCTGATCGGCAATTTTCCTATCTATGCTGGATCCGTGTTTAACGGCATTCATTACGCCTTCAAATACTTCTTTTGTAAGGTGCTGTTGCATGCTTTCTTCATTAAAAACATGGCTGCCAAAATACGCTGAACGGTTCTTTGTTTCGATGATTGGCGTCAATTTCCTGTTTAAAGTTTGCTGCAGGGCTCTGGATCTATACGTAGACATACACTAAAAATTAAATTTTAAAGGGGTAAAAATACTAAATTTTTAAATGTACCCCTCTAAAAATTGGGTATTCACAAAAATTAAGCAGACCTGTACATATTTACCCCCATTATTTTTGATGTAAATCAATAATAATTATATTTGTCATCGAATTATTAATCCAGAAATAACATGAGCAAAGCAAAATTAGAGTACATATGGTTAGACGGACACCAACCTACTCAAGAGTTGAGAAGTAAAACTAAAATCGAAGAGGGTTTTGGTGGAAAATTAGAAGATTGTAAAGTATGGTCTTTTGACGGATCATCTACTGAACAGGCCGTAGGAGGCTCATCGGATTGTTTATTAAAACCTGTAGCTATCTATCCTGATCCGGTAAGAGAGAATGGATGGTTAGTTATGTCTGAAGTTTTAAACGCAGACGGAACACCTCACCCTTCAAACCAAAGAGCTAAAATTGATGATGATGACAACGATTTCTGGTTTGGATTTGAACAGGAATATTTCTTAATGGATAAAGAAACAGATCTTCCATTAGGATTCCCAAGAGGAGGTTTTCCTGGTCCACAAGGAAAATACTATTGTTCTGTAGGTGGTAGATATACCTGGGGTAGAGATTTCGTTGAAGAGCACGCTGATCTTTGTATTGATGCAGGCTTAAACTTTGAAGGTATTAACCAGGAAGTTGCACCCGGACAATGGGAATTCCAGCTTTTTGCAAAAGGTGCGAAAAAAGCAGGAGACGAGATTTGGGTAGCGCGTTACCTATTAAACAGATTAACTGAAAACTACGGATACTATATTGAACTGCACCCTAAACCTGTAAAAGGTGACTGGAACGGTTCTGGTATGCATGCCAATTTCTCAAATACTATTTTGAGAACATGTGGTTCTAAAGAAACTTATGAAAAAATTTGTGAGGCCTTCAGACCATTAACAAATGAGCACATAGGTGTTTATGGAGCATTTAATGATGAAAGATTAACAGGATTACACGAAACAGCTCACGTTTCTGACTTCAGCTATGGAGTTTCTGACAGAGGGGCTTCTATTCGTATTCCTATTATCACTGTAGAGAACGGTTGGAAAGGATGGTTGGAAGACCGTAGACCAGCTTCTAATGGTGATCCATATAAGATAGCAGGTAGAATTATCCAAACGGTTAAATCTGCAAAGGTCTAATTGATAAAAAGTTTTTTATACCTTTTATACATAGAAAATGCCTTCTTTTTAAGAGGGCATTTTTTTATAGCACAATGCTGATAAAAATAACATAAGATCCCAAAAGTATCAAACCTTCTCCCCAAGATAATTTCATTCTTCCTGGCGTAAAGACCAAAATAAAGACAACCAGAGATAAAACAAGCATCCAAATGAGATCAAAGTCGATCAAACCCTGATCATTAGCCCTAATGGGTGTCACCATAGAAGTAATTCCAAGTACAGCCAAAATATTAAACAAATTTGATCCTAAAAGGTTTCCCAGAGAAATGGCCTTTTCATTACGGGATATCGCCACTAGTGATGCTGCCAGTTCAGGAATGCTGGTTCCAACAGAAATTATCGTTATACCGATGACTCTTTGGCTAACACCAAACTCAGTAGCCAAATTTACAGATCCTTCAATAAGTAATTCGGAACCGATCCATAGGCCTACACCCCCTATAAGTAAAAATAAAAGGGATTTTCCAAAAGAATATTCGACATTGTTCTCGGGTGTTTCGTCAATTACAGCAACTTTTTGATATTTGAACAAAAAGATTAAGATAAGGATGAGGGTTGAGAAAAGTACCGCGCCTTCCCACCTTTGCAATTCTCCATCAAAAGCCAGAAAAAAATACAGCATTACCGAGGCCAGCATCATCACCGGCCAATCAGTGATATAAAAACTTTTTTCCACTTTGATGGTACTTACCATAATTACTATGGCAAGTACAAAACCCAAGTTGGCAATATTTGAACCTATAACGTTGCCCAGTGCTATATCAGCATGGCCATTGATTGCAGCTTTTAAACTAACGATCAACTCTGGCATTGATGTGGCAAATGAGACGACAGTCATTCCAATTACGATTTTTGGAATCTCCAATCGGATTGAAAGAGAAACTGCCGCTTTTAACAACCAGTTGCCACCTAAAATAAGAATACCAAACCCAGCCAGTATCAAAAGATAATTCATGCAATCTGTTTGTCACAAATATAAGTCATAGAATTGAGGTGAAAATAATGATGTATCGAATTATTGAAAAAATGATATAATGAATCATTGATTTAATGTAATATGTGATTTCCCATCTCCCATCTCCCATCATTTTATTAATTTTTTGTTAAATAACTATATTTATAGTTATACAACTATACTATTAGTTTATATTTGACTCAGAAAAAAATCAACATGGAGAAACTCACCAATAA
This sequence comes from uncultured Flavobacteriaceae bacterium, assembly GCA_964595535.1. Classification (GTDB taxonomy): domain Bacteria; phylum Bacteroidota; class Bacteroidia; order Flavobacteriales; family Flavobacteriaceae; genus Lutimonas. The sequence goes on from CAZQRD010000044.1 coordinate 19,820, forward strand.
GGAAGAAGAGATCATGAGGGTCTTATGGAAACTTAAGAAGGCCTTTGTCAAGGAAATCGTTGCCGATTTACCTGATCCAAAACCCCATTATAACACCATCTCTACCGTAGTTCGCAACATGGAGGAAAAAGGTTTTATCAAATATAACGCCTTTGGCAAAACTCATCAGTATTATCCTGCGATCAGCAAAGAGGAATATAAAAAGACCTTTATGCACAAAACCATTCAACATTATTTTGAAGACTCCTATAAAAATGTGGTTTCCTTTTTCGCCAAAGAAGAAAAAATCAGCGTCAGTGAATTGAAAGAGATCATTTCGATTATTGAAAAGAATCAAAAAAATAAATCTTAAACATCATGGAATATTTTATCAAATTCTCGGCTATTCTTGGTTTGTTCTATATGTTTTACAAACTTTTTCTTGAAAAAGAAACTTTTTTCAACAGCATCAGGGTGTTTTTTGTCTTAGGTATAATCTCGGCAATTGTAATACCTTTTATTATCATCCCTGAATATATAACTGTAGAGGGTACTTTTGTTAGTCAGACAGCGGTTAATATATCTGATCCGACCAGTTCTGGAAAGCCATTCAATTTAAGCTTGAATTCAATACTTCTAGGCGTTTATAGTCTGGGCTCTTTGTTTTTCGCGATCCGATTCCTAGTGCAACTTGGGTCGCTTATCAGGTTTATCACACAATATCCCAAAAAGAAACGAAATGGCTATATTTTAATTGAGGCGAATAATTCCATCAGCCCTTTTTCATTTTTTAACTATATCATTTATCCAAAAAACGGTTTTAGTAAACAGGAGCTGGATCAGATTATTGAGCATGAAAAAGTGCATGCTTCACAGTTCCACAGTGTTGATATACTGCTCTCACAATTATTAATCATATTCAACTGGTTCAACCCACTGGCCTGGTTGTATCACAAAGAAATTCAAAAAAATCTTGAATTCATTGCTGATCAGGGAGCGCAACAAGACCTTAAGACCAAAGAATCCTATCAGTATTTGTTGTTAAAAACCGTAACACCAAATTATTCATTGGCATTAACAAGTAATTTCTATAACTCATTAATTAAAAAAAGAATCAATATGTTACACAAGAACAAATCAGGCAATATGATGTACTTCAAATTTATGTTCATCATTCCGGCCCTAATCGCTTTTGTATTTAGCTTCAACACCAAAGTCATCGCGCAGCAAAAAAAGGTTGACAAATATGAAATGCTCGCAGAACTTGAGATAGAAGTAATCACCAAAGATTTTCAAAAAAGTGATCTTCAAGAATTAAAAACCTCATTACTTAAAAAAGGCATTACGCTACAATACAAAAAATTAAAATACAACGACAAAAATGAGATCGTAGCCATTCAGGTATCCGTTTCCAATAAACAAAATAATAAGACTCAGATTGAACAAATGGGCTCCGCTCCTATCAAACCCATCAGCATTAAATTTGATGACAAAGGAGCCTTGGCTGTAGGGAATTTAGAGGGTATGGAAGATCACAATGTATTCGTTAGCTCAGAAAGTGATGGGGACGGAAATAACGTTTTTATCCATAAAAGTGGCAAACACTCAAAAAACCATAGTGAAAATTTTGTTTGGGTTTCTGAAAACGGAGATAAAACCGAGGTCAAAGTGATCAATGGAAAAAAAGTGATCGTGAATACCAAAGGTGATAACGACTGGGAGGAGAAAGTCTGGATATCAGAATCTGGCGATACGAGTAAAGTCAAAAATATTGAGATCATTGAAATCGATGAAACAAATGATGGGGAACAAACTGTATTCATCAAAAAGATTCACAAAAAAGGAGATAGCGATGTTGAGGTAATTGTAAATGTGTCAGGTGATAAGCATAAAGGAAATAATAAAATGGTTTTCATCAGCGAAGACGGTGAGCAACCACTTATGATTGTAGATGGAGAAGAAAAGTCAAACATGAAAATGGATGATATTTCTCCGGATGATATTGAAACCATTGAAGTTTACAAAGGAGATAAGGCAATAGAAAAATATGGCGAAAAAGCCAAGGATGGTGTCATCAAGATCACAACCAAGAAATAAACCAAAAGTTAAAATCTAAAAAACGCCTTATTCAAGGCGTTTTTTTATTTTTGTCAGTATGAAAAAACAAGTTTTTAAGATTCTGGCTAAAGTCAATAAACTAATGCTTCCCAGTTTGGGTAGACGAGAAGTCGATATGAGCAAAGCTAAAAAGTGGCAAATGGCACTTATAGGATGGAGGTATTATGTTACCAGAAACAGCCTTTAGTTAATGATTCATTGATTTAATGATTTAATGATTTAATGTTGGGTTTTTTGTATCTTTAAGAAAACTCTTTGTTATGGACGATCAATCAAAACATATTAAATTATTTACAGGATCCCTCATTGAAATACAAAGGTTGCAAATTGACCTTGATGACAGCGAGATACCTTCAATGGTAAAGAACAATTTTCAATCAGGATTGCGCTCCGGATTTTACGGGGGCTCCCCCTCTCAGGTTCAACTCTTTATCTTCGAAGAGCACAGAGAAAAAGCACTCCCTATTCTAGAAGCTTTTAAAGAGCAAATGGGCATTTAATTTTTTATCATTATTTTTTCTATTCTCTAAAAAAGAAATATATTTGCAGCCCTAATCAATTAGGCCTCGTGGCGCAACTGAATAGCGCAC